>CAZZNC010000025.1:0-14170 GCA_964655405.1 uncultured Anaerolineaceae bacterium
GACTATACCATCGTGGCACAAAATACCTGCATCCAAATGGGCGTGATCGGACGCAACAGCTTTGTGGGCGCCGGAACGACCTTTACCGATTTCAACTTGCTCCCCGTGCCTCTGCGCGCAGAAGGTTACGACGGCAAGCTCTGCGACACCGGTCAGCCGGTGTTGGGGAGCTGTGTGGGGCACAATGTGCGGCTGGGGTCGGGGCTGGTTTTCATGCCCGCCCGTTGGGTCGAGTCCGACGTTATTCTTTTCGCTGCACCGGAACGCCGCGTGATCTCTCACAACGTCACGTATGAGGAAAGCGACCATCTCAAGGTGCGTCCGTCGGTCGCCAAGCTGCACAAACAACGCTATCCGCGCCGTGTGCAAAGTGAACAGGACATCATCGAGGATTGGGAAGATTAGGCTGTTGCATGGAAGGATTGACAGGCTTTGAACGTATCGAGCGCGCCGCTGATGGCTCACAGCGAGCCGGAAGACAATTTCGCCTTCATCATTCACCCGATTGATCCCAAGCGGGATGTTTCACGCAAGTATCCGTTGCTGGGCAAAATCCTCACCGAGGGGCAAATTAATTTTTTTTCGCGTTTTTTCCCACCGGTCTACATTTCGCACATCACCGGCATTCGCTCTGAAGACACCGGCAAAGAATTGCATGGCTGGTTTATCGCTTGCCCCTTCACGCCCAAAACCATGCTCACGCTGCCGGTGGAAACGGTCTACCGCAAGATTGTGGCTTGCGGGCACAAAGCGGAAGAACTCGGCGCGCGGCTGTTGGGGCTGGGCGCATTTACGTCGGTGGTGGGGGACGCTGGCGAGACCATCGCGCGCCGCCTGGAAATTCCTGTCACCAACGGGGACGCCTACACGGTGTATATGGCGATTGAGGCGGTCAAAGAGGCGGCGCGGCGCATGGGAATCGAAATGGACGCGGCACGCGCGGCAGTCGTGGGCGCAACGGGAGCTATCGGCAGCGTCTGCGCGGAGCTTTTGGCGCGCCAGGTGCCGGAGCTGACGTTGGTCGGTTTGCGCCAGGATGCGCTGGAGGCCGTGCGCGAACGTTGCGCGGGACAAATGGCAAAAATCCGCACCAGCACGGCGATCCGTGCCATTTACGACGCCGACTTGATCTTGACGGTGACCAGCGCCACCAGCGCCGTGATCCAACCGGAGCACCTGAAAGCCGGCGCGGTGGTGTGTGACGTGGCGCGCCCGCGTGATGTTTCGGTGCGCGTGGCCCAGGTGCGCGACGATGTGTTGGTAATCGAGGGCGGTATGGTAGAGGTTCCCGGGCCGGTAGACTTCGGTTTCAATTTTGGTTTCCCGTCGGGCAAGTCTTACGCTTGTATGGCCGAAACGATGGCCTTGGCGTTGGAAGGGCGCTACGAAGATTACAGCCTGGGCAAGCATATCGCGGTGGCCCAAGTGTACGAAATTGGTGAAATTGCGGCTAGACATGGGTTCAAATTGAGCGGTTTTCGCAGCTTTGAACATGCCGTGCCGGACGAAAAAATCGAGCGTGTGCGCGAGCGCGCTGCTGCTGCACGCCGTCGTTTAGGTTTGTAAGAGCAGCGGCGTTAGGGGGAAGTTTCGAAATTGTTGGTAAACAGTTATAGTGGGCGGTGGTATAAGCGCGTCCACTCGTGTTATAGTTAGGCAGAGTTTGCAACACCGCTGAGCGGATGCGGTGAATTGGTTTTCTCAGCGCCGATCAGGCTGACATGGGGGCGGGTTGCCGCACCAACCCTGAACATCCGAGGCGCACGGTACGCCACCAGCCGGGGCGTGCGTGCCTGCCGTAGTTTTCTCTCCGTCCAACGGGGAGGCCACCCTGCGGAGGTTTTGTATGGGTAAGGGCAGAATTCTAGTAGTGGAAGACGACTTCGACATCTCCAATATGCTGCGGATTTACTTCACCGGCCAGGGGTACGATGTGCAGGTAGCCCCGCGCGGCGGTGATGCGCTGAGATTGACGCGCAAGCAGTTGCCCCAGTTGATCGTGCTGGACATCATGCTGCCGGATATGAACGGCTATGACGTGTGCCGCGAGCTGCGTTCCACCACGCGCACCAGCCACATCCCGATCATCTTCCTGACGCAAAAAGACGAACGCAGCGACAAGATCGCCGGCCTGGAGCTTGGGGCGGACGATTACATCACCAAGCCTTTTGACATCGAAGAGCTGAAGTTGCGCGTCAAAAATCAGATCGAGCGTGCCGAACGCGACAATTACACCGATCCCAACAGTGGCTTGCCCAGCAGCTCGCTTATCGAAGAAAAGCTGCGCGAGCTGATGCGCGAAACAAAGGTCTGGACGTATCTGGACGTGAAGGTGATGAACTTCGAGCCGTTCAAAGAAGTTTATGGCTTTGTGGCGGCCAACGATGTGCTGCGCTTCATGGCGCTGTTAATGGGCGAGGTGCTCGACGAGTTGGGCACGCCCAGTGACTTTGTGGGGCACGCGGGCGGCGACAATTTCGTCGTCATTTCCTACACCAAAGACGCGCCGGCTTTGGTCAAACGGCTGACCGAGCGTTTCGCGGAAGAAGTGCAGCAGCATTACACCTTCATCGACCGCGACCGGGGCTTTATGATGCAGGACGACGAAAAAGTGCCGTTGATGACATTGGCGGTGGGTTCTGTTTCCAACGCGACCCGTCAGTTTGCTGACATTCGCGAGATCACCGAATTGGCCGCCGAAGGCCGTCGGCGCGGGGTTTCGACGACCGACGAGCCGCCGGTCGAAACTGAATGGTAACGGTCTATGTGAGCTTGGGCGAGGTGGAAAGCGTGTTGGGTGCTTGCTGCGGTTTTCCCGAGCTTTGCGGGCAGGGCGAGTGATGATGCGGCGAGAGACCGATGGTTGAAGTTTACCTCATCGTAACCGGCTTGGTGTTTTTCGCCTGGCTATATGCGCTGGTGCGCCAAACGCAACGTAGCTCCGACACGGAGCAGCTTCGCTCGTTGCGTCCTGTGGTGCCGCTGAATTTGCGCAAGAGCGACGAGGCTGTCTTGGTGGCGGGGGAACGTGGACGCATCGTCTACGCCAACGAGACGGCGCGTCGCTGGTTTGGTTTGGACGGGGGACAGCCGGATTTATCGCTGATGGCCCATCGGGTTCACCCCCAAGACGCCCTCTACGATCTGTTGGCGGGCGCCGGTCGGATGTCGTTCCGACTGGGGCAGCGGCAAATGGAGGCCGTTTCCCACACCATCCCCACGCCGGAAGGCGCGCGTATCGTTGTGGTGATGCGTGAAGCCGGCGGAGAGCGTGTAGCCAGCTACACCGAATACGATCCCCTCATTGCGTTGGCGATCATGGCCGAAGTCAGCGAAGTGACCGGCCAAAGTCCTGAGCTGAACAAAGCGGTCGAAACCATCGTGCGGGCGTTGGAGCCTGCCATACGTTTCGAGGCCGCCGAGGTGACGCTTTGGGACGAGACGACCGAAACGCTGCACCCGATTGCCTATAGCACGGTGCGTTCTTCGACCGGCCAATTGATCGCGCCGGAGGAGCAGAGCGAGACCGTCTATCGTGTGGGTGAAAGCTATACCGGTTGGATCGCTCTTTACCGCCAACCCCTGTTGATCAACGACGTGGCCGGACGTACAGACGTGCGGCCCAAAGCCTTCCAGGTGCATTATCAAAGCTATTTGGGCGTGCCGTTGCTGGTCGGGGATCAGTTCGTGGGCACGTTGGAGCTGACCAACGAACAGCGCAACGCTTTTTCACAGCGTGACGTGGCGTTGTTGCAGGCCATTTCCGGCCAGGTGGCCGCCGCGTTGCAAGTGGCGCGCATCTACACCGAGCAGTCTACCCGCGTGGCCGAGCTGAATGGTTTGCAGCAAATCGCCGAAGTGATGGGGCAGCTTGGCGACACCCACGAGCTTTACGCGCACTTGACGCAGCGTGTGGCACAGTTGATGGACGTGGATTTGTGCGGTGTGTTGCTCTACGACGAGGACGAGCAAACTTTCCGCAGCTTGCCGCCTTTTTACGGCGTGCCGGACGCGCTGGTGCGTGACTATCGCCTGACCGTTGTGCCGGAAACCGAGCTGTACAACATCTGGCATCATCAACCCTGGTGGTACACCAACGATCCCGACTCGTTGGTTATCCAGGCAATGGGTTTCGACGACATTCGCTCGGCCATTGCCATCAACCACCTGGCGCTTTCTCCGATGATCGTGGGAGGGCGGCGGGTCGGTTTGCTGCTGGTGATCAACAAGCGGCGCTCTATCGGCTTCAACGAAACCGATATGCGCTTGTTGATGGCGTATGCTCGGCAAGCGGCGGCGGTGGTGGAAAATGCGCGTCTTTACGACGAGGAACAACGCCGCACCCGCGAGCTGAGCGGCCTTCAGCAGATCGCCCAGGCAATTGGTGTGTTGCGCAATCCGGAGGAACTTTACAGCCAGATCACCGCGCGCATCGCCGATTTGATGGGCGTGCAACTTTGCGGCATTTTGCTTTACGACACACGCGAGCATGTTTTGGTCAGCCAGCGCCCCTTTTACGGCATGGACGATTCGGAGCGTGTGGCCTTCTACCAATTGCCGTCCCCGCCAGAAAGCGCCGTCGCCAAATTGTGGCAAGAGCGCGACACATGGTTGACCAACGATGTGCAACATGACGCCGACGTGCAGGATACCGCGCTGGCAGCTCTGGCGCCGCAGGTGGGCATACGTCAGATGGTCATGGCGACGTTGCGCATTGGTGGCACACGGCTTGGCGTGATCCAAGCCGCCAACAAGCTGGACGGCTCAGACTTCAGCGAGGACGACGCGCGTATTCTCTCGATTTTTGCCGGTCAGGCGGCCATGCTGATCGACAATGCGCGGCTCTACCGCGAGATGCAGCGCCGCACGCACGAGGCCGAAGGGCTGCGCGCCGTCACCGAGATCGCGTCCACTGCCGTCCCCAGCACGGAAACCATCGAAAATGTGTTGATCGCGGTCGCCAATTTGCTTTCCTCGGAAATTGCGGTTTTGGGGTTGGTGGACGAGGAAAGCGGTCAGCTTGTCTTCCGGCCCGAGTATTCTTGGGGCGCCAAGGGGCTGGAAACTTACCGCATTGATCCGTATACTTCGGGCTTCGAGCAAAGCGTCCTGCTTTCGCGCCAACCGTTCCTCAGCAACGATTTGCAAAACGATAACCGCGTGCTCGGCCCTTACAAACCCGTCATCGAAAAATTGGGCTTGCATGGGGCGGTGATGGTGCCGCTTATCGTCCAAGATCGCAGCATCGGCGAGCTGACGGTGGCGAACAAAACGGTCGCCGCGCCGTATACCGAAGCCGACGTGAGTTTGCTCCAGGCGCTCGCGGCACAAGTAGCGGCGATGCTCGACCGTATGCGGCTTTATCACGCCACCGATCAAGACTTGCGCCGCCGTGTGCAAGAGTTAAACGCGCTCAGCCGTGTGAGCCACGAACTAAGCCAGACGCTGGAACTCGACCGCATTTTGGATGTGATCCGTCAAGAGGCGTTGCGCTCGACCAGCGCCGGCGCCGCAAGCATTGTTTTGTTGGCGGAACGCGAAGAGTGGCCCAGCCCCGACCAACCGCAGATCGCGCGGCGCTTTGGGGAAGGGCGAGCGCTGCGCCGTTTGGCGCCGGTGGAACTGGCCGTCATCGAGCGCAACAACGTGTTGATGGTGGAAGATTACGCTGCCAGCGAGTTCGAGGCCCGTCCCAAATCGGCACGTTCGGCGTTGGTTGCGCCGTTGGTGTTTGGGGAACACGTTGTTGGCGTGTTGCACCTCTTCAGCCCTGACCCCCATGCTTTTGACCAGCGCACCGCCGATTTTGCAGAAGCGCTCACCGACCAAGCCACTGTTGCGCTCGGCAATGCACGCCGCTATCGTGAGCTGCAATCGCTCAACGAGCGCTTGCGTCAGCGTGCCGAACAGATGGGACGCATCTTTGAGCTGGGGACGCTTTTCCGCGAGGGGCTGAGCCTGGTTGACACGCTGGAAGAAGTGGCGCTCAGCATCCAAGAAACCGTCGGCTTCAACGTGGTTTTGATCAGCTTGGTGGACGAGCAAGCCGGCGTTTTGCGGCGCACGGCACAAGCAGGGTTACCGCTGACCGTCTTCGAAGAGCTGAAAAAAACCACACTTTCGATGGAAGAAGCGCGGGGGCTTTTCCAAGAACGCTTCCACATCAGCAACAGCTATTTTTTGCCGGCAGAAGGCTCAGCCGAGATCACTGCCGAGATCTCCACGTATCAAGTGCTTTCTGAGCGTGCCGGAACAAGCCCCCAGGCCTGGGACCCCGACGATTTGCTGCTTGTGCCGCTTTACGGCACGGGGGGCCAATGGCTGGGCTTGATCAGTGTGGACGATCCGCGTTCTGGTCGCCGCCCCGACCGCACGACGGTTGAGGCGCTGGAAATTTTTGCCAGTCTGACGGCCTTCAGCATCGAAAATTACCGTTTGCTGGAGCGTATTCGCCAGGAAGCGGAAACCGCCCGCCGCGAACGTGACCGGTTGGTGCAGCTCCACTTGGTGGCCGAACGCATTCAGCGCGCCGAGGATGTACCTTCCCGTTTGCAAGTGATCGCCGACGGCATCCACGAAACCGGTTGGGAACACGTGGTGATTACGCTGCGTGACGAACATTTAGAGCCGACCACGCTCATCCAGGCCGGCTACAACGCGGAAGAAGCGGCCTCGCTGTCCGGTGAGATACATTCCGGCGCAACGTGGCGCGAGTGGATCAACGATCTGGAATTTCACAAGCGCAAGCTCGGCGCGGGCTACTATTTGCGCTATGACGATTCCTGGGTGCGTAAACACGCGCTCAAAGACAAGCCCATTGAACCGTCACAAGTTCCCGCCGACCAATGGCATCCGCTGGACAAGCTCTACATTCCATTAATCGGGCCGCAGTCTCAACGCATCATCGGCATCATCACGATGGACTCGCCGGTAGGCGGGCGTGTGCCCAGCGAAGATGAGTTGCGCCCATTCGAGCTTTTTGCGGCGCAAGCGGTGGCGGCAGTGGAAACGGCGCGCTTGTATCAGGAAACTGTGCGCGCCGCCGAACAAGAACAGCGCATCAACGAGACGATGGAAGCGATCTCGGCGGCTATCACGCCGCCCGAGGTCATTTTGGCGTTGGGGCGGGGCTTGCAGCAGATCGTGCCTTTCACCGGACTGTGTGCGGCGCGTTACGATGGTGAAAAGAATCACTTCGAGCTGCTCGATGCGCATTTCCAGCAAGATGGCACGTTGCATGTGCAAACGCTGGAGCCGATGGCGTTGGACGAAAGTGCCATTGGTCAGGTTTACGAAACGCACGAGCCGCGATTTTACCAACTGGCGACCACGCCGGAACGCAAGACCTTGCAAGATTTGGCCGCCTGGTATGCGCGCGGTGAGCGCACGACGTTCCTTGTGCCGATGGCTGCCGGTGGGCAGACAATCGGCGTGTTGCACATGGGCAGCGAGTTGGAAAATGCCTTTGGCTTCCAAGAAAACGTCGAATTTATCCAGCGACTGGCAAACCTGGCAGCGGTGGCGTTGGAAAAGGCCCGTTTGCTCGACCAAACCGAGCGCCGTGCCTACGAACTCGACCAGCAAGCGCACCGTTTGGCGATGCTCAACCGCATGTCTATACGCTTGGCCCAAACGCTGGACTTGCAGGAAATTTACCACATCGTGCTGGACGAGCTGCGCGAGACGTTGCAGGCCTCTTCGGTAGGGTTGGTGCTGATCGAAAACGAAGAAGTGGGGCGCTTGGTGCAGCTTTCTCCGGCAGAACAGATGCCCGAAGAAGACCTGCTTTTGCCGCTCAAGGACAATGAGTCTGTTGCCATTGTCAAGAAAACTCACCGTGCTCTGGCGGCCCCAGACGTGCTCAACGATCCTGTTTTTGAAAAAGCCTGGGATGTGCTGCGTATGCGCGGCACCAAGGCGTTGCTGATTGTGCCTCTGATGGTGGGCGACGAAGTGATCGGCACCATCGGCGTGGACTTCGACCATCCCCGTTCCTTCGCCAGCACCGAAATCGAGATGGCGGAGACCATCGCCGGCCAGGCTTCTTTGGCGATGGAGAAGGCGCGGCTTTATAACGAAACGCTCGAACTGACGATCTTCAACCAGGCGGTGGTGGAATCCATCCGCCAAGGGATCGTGGTGTTGGATACCGACCTGAACATCCGCCGTGTCAACCGCTATATGGTCGAGCATTACGGTTGGGAGCGCAGCGCTGTGGGGCAGCGGCTTTTTGACTACCGCCCCGGGTATGTTGAGTTTCTCCGCGAACCGTTGGCGATTGTGCTGGGCGTAGGTGAACCGCAGATCCAGTACGAAGTGGAACACCACGACGAAAACGGGCAGCTTTCGGTGCGCAACTATCACGTTTACGCCATGCGCGAAGCCGGTCAGGTGACGGGCATCGTGATCTTGGTGGAAGACGTGACCGAGCGTGTGCGTCTGGAAAGCGACCTGGCCGATCATGTGATGCAGATGGCGACCTTGACCGAGGTTTCCGGCCAGATCACGGCTACGCTGGACCCGCAACAGGTGATGGACGTGATCTTGGACGCACTCGGGCGCGTGATCCCGTATAATGGGGTGGCGTTGTGGTTGCGTGAGGCCGGTGCCGAGGAATTGACCATTTCCGCTGCGCGCGGCTATCAAGACACCGATGCCATCAGTGTCAAGGATTTGTTGGGGCTGACGGTCGAGATTGCCTATAGTCCCATCTTCCGCGAAATGGCTGCCCATACCCGCGTAGTCAATATCGGGGACGTGAGTTTGGACGCGCGTTTCCCGACGGGGGCGGAGGCGGTGTACCGCAATTGGTTGGGCGCGCCACTGACGCGCGAAGGGCAAGTGGTGGGCGTTATCGCGCTGGAAAAGCGCGAACCGAATTTTTATACCGCACGCCATGAACAGCTCGCGCTCACGTTCGCCAACCAAGCGGCCATCGCTTTGAGCAACGCGCAGCTCTTCCAAGAAACGCGCGAACGTGCCCGTGCGCTCGACGAGCAGGCGCAACGTTTGGCTTTGCTCAACCGCGTGGCGCTGGCGCTGGCCCAAACGTTGGATTTGGAAAATATCTTCGAGATCGCTTTGCGAGAAGCGGCTTTGGCGTTGGGTGTGGAAGAAGGCTCGGCGGTTCACGTTGATCCTGTCAACGACGAGGGGCGCGTGATCGTCAACTATCCGCGTGGCGACGAGCCGCCGCATACGGTTTTTGAAGTGTCGCGCAGCCCGATTTTCCAACGCCTCCAAGCGGGGTTGCTCCCCTTTGTGGTGGAAAACGACGACGCCGATCCATTGGCCGAGGATTTGCGCGGACTTTTGCGCCGCAAAGACGTTTCCCGCTCGCTCGTCGTGCCGTTTGGCGTGGGGGGCCTGGTCATCGGCGCAATACGATTGGACGCGACCCGCCCCGATCAGCAGTTTGGTCAGATGCAAATGGAGCTGGCGCAAACGTTGGCGAGCCAAGCGGCGGTTGCCGTGCAAAACGCCAGTCTCTTCGAACAGCGTACCATCCGCACGCGCGAGCTGGAAACGCTTTTCGAATCTGCACAGGCCATCGCCGTCACGCTCGACCTGGACGAAGTGATCCGCCGCGTGACGATGCAGATGGTCGGGGCGCTGCGCACGGATACTTGCTCGGTCTTCTTGTGGGACGATGTCAACAACACCTTGATCCTGCGCGGCGAGATCAGCGCTCGCCTGGCCGAATCGGAATCGGAATCCGTCGGCGCTGTTTTTGACTTGGCCCATTACCCCTTGCGTGAGCAAGCACTGCGCGAACGTGAGTTGATCGTCGTGGAACAAGACGATCCCGACTTGCCCCCTGGGGAATTGGAACTGCTGAAACGTCATCAGGCCGCCAGCCGCTTGCTCATTCCGCTGGTGGTGAATGAAATTTCGATTGGGTTGGTGGAAGTCGAAACCTACGACCCGACTTACCGCTCCCGTGCTGAAGAGCGGCGTTTGGCGCGCACCCTTGCCAGCCAGGCGGCTATTTCGATTGAAAACGCGCGCTTGCAAACCGAAACCCGCCGCACGGTGGAAGAGTTGTACATCATCAACGATATGTCTATGGCGCTTTCGTCCGCCAACAACCTGGACGAAATGTTGGACGTGATCGACATGCAGCTGCCCAGCTTGACCGAGGCAGAGTGGATTTATGTGGTGCTTTACGACGCAGATGCCGAACGTCTGGAATTCCCGTTGGTGGTGCATGTGCCTTCCGACGAGCGGCATACGTTGGAAACGCGCGCGTTGGGCGCTGACGAATTTTCCTATATTGTGCGCCAACGCTCGGCGTTGCGTTTGGCTGGCGAAGACATGGCCGGCTTGCGCAGCAATTTGCAGTTGGAAACGATGATGGAAGATGCGCGCTGCTTCCTCGGCGTGCCGCTGATGGTGGGCGACGAGCTGATCGGCATTTTGGCGGTGCGTGACGACCATAACGCACAGGCTTTCGGCCACAACGATCAGCGTGTGTTGACAACGGTCGGGGCGCAGCTTGCCGTAGCCATCCAGAGCACGCGGCTTTTCCGTCAGACGTTGGAGCTGGCCGCTGACTTGGAACGTCGTGTGCGCGAACGCACCGAGGAACTGGAACGCGAACGTCAGCATCTGGCGACGCTTTACGACATCACCGCAGAGCTGGCAACCAGTTTGGATATGGAACGGTTGCTTTCTCGTGCGTTGGAAATGGTTGCCAAAGCTGTCGGCGCAACCCAGGGCGCTATCCTGGCAAGCGATCCGATCTCCGAGCGGCTATCTCCGCGGGCTTGGCTGGGGGATTTGGCCTGGCCGACCGACGAAGAGGGAAACGTGCTCTCGTTGGGGCCTAACGAAGGGTTGGCGGGTTGGGCGATTCGTGCGCGGCGCTCTTTGGTGGTGGAAGATGTGCAGAAAGACCCACGCTGGTTGCGGCTTTCTGAAGTTGACGACCAACCACGTTCTGCGCTTGTGGCGCTGATCGAAACGAGCGAGGATGTGCTCGGCGTGATGATGCTTTACGGCGAGGAAGTGGGGCAGTTCGGCGAGGAGCATTTGCGCTTGACAACGGCGGCGGCCAACCAGGTTGCCAACGCCATGAACAATGCCGAGCTGTATACGCTCATCCGCGACCAAGACGAACGGCTCAGCGAGATGTTGCGCCAAGAGCAGGTGGAAGCCACCCAAAGCGCCGCTATTTTGGATTCGGTGGCCGATGGCGTGATGGTGGTGAATGCGCAGGGCGACGTGATCGTCTTCAACACGGCAGCCGCGCAGATTTTGGGCATGGAAGTGGACGATATTCGGGGACATTCGGCCTCGGAGATCAAAGGCGTTTATGGCAGTGGCGCGCAAAAGCTCGAACAGTGGCGTCAAGACCCGACAGTTTACCGCACAGGCGAATATCACGAAGAACAGTTCGTGCTGGATAACGGGCGCGTGATCAACGTGCGTATTTCGCCCGTGACAATGAGCGACCAGTTTTTGGGCACGGTTTCTATCTTCCGTGACATCACGCGCGAAGTGGAAGTGGACCGGCTCAAAAGCGAATTCGTGGCAACGGTTTCTCACGAGCTGCGTACCCCCATGACCTCCATCAAAGGCTATGCCGACTTGCTGCTTTTGGGGGCGGCTGGGGACATTTCCGAAGCGCAACAACGTTTCTTGACCACCATCAAACAAAACGCCGACCGCCTCAGCGAATTGGTCAACGACCTGTTGGATATTTCGCGCATTGACCAGGGGCGTGTGGAGCTGAAGATGGAAAACGTGCTGGTCACGGACATCGTCCAGGCCGCTGTAGCGCATGTGCGCGGGCGTTCGGAAGATGAAGGGCGCGAGATGGCTATCCAGGTTGAGCTGTCGGAAGACACCCTGACGTTGTGGGGCGACTACGACAAGGTCACCCAAATTCTCACGAATTTGGCCGACAATGCCTTCAACTACACGCCTCCCGGTGGTACGATCACGCTGAGAGCACATGCCGAAGCGGAAGGCGAGCGCGTGGTTTTGAGCGTGTCGGATACCGGCATCGGCATTCCGCCGGATATTCAAAGGCGCATCTTCGAGCGTTTCTTCCGCGGCGACGAGTGGCAAGAGATGGTCGTGGACACCCCCGGCACCGGCTTGGGTTTGGCGATTGTCAAGGAACTGGTAAACTTGCATGGGGGCGAGGTGTGGTTTGAAAGCGAAGTGGACAAAGGCACGACCTTTTACGTCAGCTTACCTGCCCACGCGCCAGCACCTCAGCCGGAAGTGGTACAGGACGAAATGAGCGGCGACACGACGAAATCGGCCACTGGATCGGTTGCGCACGAGTAGGGATGAGGGCATGGCAAAGATTTTGATTGCTGAAGATGAACGTGACATCCGCGACTTGATCGAGTTCACTTTGCGCTATGCGGGCCACGAGGTGACCAAAGCAACCAATGGGGCAGAAGCGGTTGAAATGGCCCCGCAAGTCAAGCCAGATCTCATCCTGTTGGATGTGCGAATGCCACGCATGACGGGGTATGAAGCGTGTCAGGCGCTCAAGAAGTTGGACGATGTGAAAGACATTCCGGTCGTGTTCCTTTCGGCCAAAGGACAGCAATCCGAGCTGGACGCGGGCAAGGACGCGGGGGCCTATGATTACATTCTCAAGCCTTTTGCGCCCGACCAGTTGATTACGCGGGTCAAGGAGATATTGGCGCGCTTTGAAATCGAGTGAACGCTCTACCACCTGACGAGAGAGACGGAGCGCGGACGCGCTGAGCGGCAGTGCTCCCCCTAGGCAAAGCTGGAATACACAGCATGAGCGCAATCACAATAGAAAATGAACTTGTTCATTACGAAGTCTTAGGCCGTGGCAGGCCGGTGATCTTGGTGCATGGCTGGCTAGGTTCATGGCGTTACTGGGTTCCTGCCATGCGGCAATTGGCGGGCAAGTATCGCACCTATGCGGTAGACCTGTGGGGGTTTGGAGACTCTGGCCGTAACGCGGACTTCTACAAGTTCGACGCCGAAGTCAAGTTGTTGGGCGAATTCATGGAGCGGCTGGGCATCAAAAAGGCTGCTTTGATCGGCCACGACCTGGGCGCTGCGGTTGCCGCACGTTATGCGTTGAAGCATCCTGAGCGTGTGCCCAAGCTGATGGTGATTGCGCCGCCGCTTTTCCACATGGTGCCGACGGTGCGGACACTCACCCAAAATCCGGCGCCTCCGGCTTTGCAGGCGGCAGCTTCTGCTACGGCGGGGCAGGTGACGCCCGCGACCCAAAAGGCTCCGGCAAAACCTGCGCAGATTGAGCCGTCGCAAAAGGTGGACGCAAAAGAAATGTTCGCCGAGGCGGAAACATTGCCGTTCCGCACCGACGAGATGCGCACGCGCATTCGCGCCGAGTTGGAACGGCAGGCCAGCGCGTTGGCGTCTCAAGGCCCGGACACCCCCAAACCGCCTCGTGAGGCCGCGACGCCGCCGACCGATGCCCAGGCCAAAGACGCGACAGACGCGCCGGTGCTCCCGCCGCCTTTGCCGGAAGTGCCCCAGATGCCCAAAATGGACTACGAGCCGGGGACGACGACGGTTAACATCATGTTGCAAAACCCGCTCAAAGATCATTTGGGCACGACCAACCGCACCGAGCTGCTCAAAAAGCACGTGGACCCGGGCGCCGACCGCGACAAATTGCAGGTGGAAGTGGACAAGGCCGACCCGCTGGCTGTTTCTGCATTGATCGAGGGCTTTGGCACGGTGGATACCTTGCGCGACCTGGCGCGCTTGACCATGCCCGTTTTGGTGCTGAGCGGCAAAGAAGATCTGTTCCTCACGCCGCCTGACGAGCGCATGGTCAAGGCGCTGACCGAAGGACGCACCAATTGCCATGTGTTGCTGCTGGAAAATACGCGGCATTTCCCCATGCTAGAAGAAAAAGCCGCCTTCAATCGCCTGGCGATGGAATTTTTGGATACGGCAGATGTGCGCACCGTCAAGCCCACCGAAATTTGGGAACGGCGCGTGCGCTAAGGGAGGATCATTGCGGGGCGGTTTCGTCCGCGGCGTGTTTTTCTTCATCGTTTTCGGCAACGTTTTCCAGCAAGGCCAGTTCTTCGGGTGTCAACGGGCCGAGTGTCTGGGCTTCCTCGCGCAGCGACTCGATTTCCTCTTCAGCCAGGCCGGTGAGCCGCAACACCTCGCGCAAAGTCGGCTCGGTGAC
>CAZZNC010000026.1:0-13841 GCA_964655405.1 uncultured Anaerolineaceae bacterium
CCGTCCACGCTTCGACGCGACGGCTCGCCTCTGCGTCCTGATCAATGTAAACTTCGCGGTAAGGAACACCTGCGCGTTCCAAAACCCGCTTGGCAATGCGCGTGTAGGGGCAAGGGTGCGTGCGGGAATACATGATCAGTTCGTGGTCGGTCATGCGGGTTTGTCTCCTATGGATGTACGGTGATGGTGCGGGCTACTGCTGAAGGGCGTCGGAGTACAAGTCCGGCTGCAAGAAACACAAAATACCGTTGACCACACCTTGCGCCAGCAAAGGCTGCTGCGCGGTGAGCAAAGTGCGGTCGTTGCGCATAAAGCCCAACTCGATGATGGCGGTGGGGGTGTCTACGGCCACTTCGCCAAAGGTGTGGTACTCGGTCATGTCGTAGGTCAAGGCTTCGTGGTAGGGCAAGCCGGTTGTTTTGGTATATTGCTGGATCAAGCACTCACGCAGCACCTCATCTTCGCCGCGCGTCGTTTGGCGTGCAGAAGCCGAAGCCACGCTAAAGCCCGTGCCCGCCGCTCCATAATCTTGGCAGTCGTTGGTGTGGATGGAAACCAACACGTCCGCTTGATAGCCGGCCAACTGCTCGTCGAACTCGGTCAGCAAATCCACCTGATATTCCAAGCGGCGCAGCGAGGCTACAACTTCACGCGCCACCGCCTGGTTGATCTCCAATTCGGTCAGCCCGTCGGGACAAACCGCCCCCGGGTCCAGATCAAAAGCCGCGTCACGTGGCTGGCCGCTGTGCCCCGCGATGACACCGATGCGCACCGTGCGGGACTCGGTGGGCAGCGGGGTTGGTTGCACGCTGAGCACGCGCTGCGTGGCCTGCACACGGTTGAGGTCGGCGCGAAACTCGTCCGTGAAGAAATCCGGTCGGGTCCAAAAGGAAAGCACCGTCGAGATCAACACGGCAGCCAACACCACCACGATCACCGTGCGCGTGGTCACCCACCAAGTCGGGGCCTGGGAGCGCGTTTTGTGCGGGCGACGGCGGACGCGGCGGGCAGGTGTGGGCAAAGCAGCAGCACTCGCTTCCCCCTCCCCCAATGTGATCTCGGGTGGCGCGCTGGTCGGCAACGCAACACGTGCCACCTCCTGCGGTTCGGTCGGTGGAGCGGGTGTTTTCTCTTCGTCCGCCGAAATGGGGACAAATGCCGCCGTGTCAAACGTGCGCACCTCGAAAACGTCCTCGTCGGGCGCATCGTCCGGGAAATTCGGCGGGGTAGCGTCCTGGTCGTCGTACCATTCAGGCTGATCGGTCATGGGCAGTGGGTCTCGGCTCGGTGCAAATGGTCACTATGCCAATCTTAGCGCAGTCGCGGCCAAAGTGAAAAACCGCCGCGCGGAAAGGCACGCCGTGAGGGCGCTGCCCTCACACTTCCACAAGGAGCGAAACGCCCCTTGACCCCGCCACGCTATCGCGCAGCACGGTAGGCGGGGAATTTGGGCGCTCGGGGAATGCTCGCCGCCAATGAACGTCCGCCGTCGGGGGCGCGCCGCCGTGCGCCTGACGGCGCACCAAAGCGGCGGAAGCCGCTTTGCGCCGCGCGGAGCGCGGGGCGGGCGGCGCGCCCATGCGCACGGTGACAGCCCAAGCCCCCTCGACCGACGCACGTCTATGCACAAACGCCACGAGGCGTGCGCAGCGCAGCTTGCGGGGGATGCAGGGGCGGGGACGCCCCCGCAACACAACAAAGTCCGCCCACCCGCGCTACTCGCCGCCTTCCATTTCCTTCAGGCGCGCTTCCCACTTGGCGTAGAGCCGCTCGTAAATCTTCTCGGAAATTTCCTCTTTCATCAGGCGCGCATCGAGAAGATCGAGGAACGCGCGAACCTCATCCGGCGTCTTGGGCACGTCAGGCGTTGCGGCCTGTTGCTGCTGCGGCGCTTGATCGCCCTGCCCCTGCTGTTGCATCATCTGCTGCATCATCTGCATCATCATCATTTGCTGTTGCTGTTGCAAGGCGGCTTGCTGCGGGTTCAGCGTCGCGCCGACCTGCTGCCCCACGCCCAGCCCTACACCGGCGCTCGCCAACGTGCCGCCCGCGCCCGGGTTGCTCGCCGCTGCGTCTGCCACTTCCAACCGCCGGATGCGCTCCCATGTCTCGAAGTCCACATAGTTGCGCAGCTCCTCGGTGGAAACGTCTTTGGCTGTAAAGGGCTTGGCCTCAAACGCCTTGATGCGCATCCCGATAGCGGCAAATTGTTCGTTGAGCCGCGCCAGTGCCGCGCCTTCCAAGTCTTGCAGCAGGCGATTGGCGTCCATGATGCTTTTGGCACCGGACGAGGAAAGCAGTTCGGCCAGGTCGCCCAGCAGCATCGTCTGGATGCGGTCGTGGACATCCGCCAAGCGCACAACGGCCTTGCCCACGCCGTACTGCTTCATGAAGCGCACAGGGTCTTCGATGCCGATATCGATCACGCCGTGTGTGATCAGCAACACCACGCCCACGCCCTTCCCGGGCGTTTCCAACACAATCGGCGGATTGGTGCCCCAGGGCACTTGCGGCATATCCTTGAGATTCACGAAGTACAAATCTGCCGTGAAGGGATTACGCCCGCCGGTCACCAAACCCACCAAGCCGGAAAGAATCGGCAAGTTGGCCGTGCTGAGCGTGTGCGAACCCGGCCCGAGCGCGTCCAGCACCTGCCCTTGCCGCACAAAGATCGCCACCTGGCTTTCTTGCACGATCACCTGCGAGCCAAAGCGCCAATCTCCGTCGCCTTGTTGCGGCTCGCGGTAGACCAACTCGTCACCCGCCACATTCGGATGCGAAACAACGTCAATAATGCGTGGCATCAGTCTTTTTCTCCTTCAGCCTCACAAACAGGGAACAGCTATTCGATACCTTTGAGAATGTTTTCGCGCAGGTCGTAAGCGTCGTTAGCTTCCATCGTCAGCGCGTCCAGCGCCCCAATCGCGCCCTCGACGCCCTCGCCGTTTTGCGCAGCTTCTTGCAGCGCGTCCAGTTTCTCTTTGAACTGCTCCACATAGTCCAACAGCGCCTCGTCGAAAGCGTAGATCACTTGCAGATCGTCCGCCGTGATCTTGTTTGCGTCGAAAAAGCCGGAATAGCCCGGGCGGTCGGTGGCGATGCGGTCAATGAACGTTTGGAATTTGGTCTTGGCGCTGCGCGTCCGGCTCATATAGTGCAACCCGCCGGTTTCTAACAACGTTTTTTCGATCTGCGCCAAACGGTTGATCTGCTGTTTGAGCTGCGCGGCAACGTGTTCGCGGATCAAACGGTCGGCCTGGCGGCGGGCGCTCATTTCCATATAGCCTTTGAAGCCGGGAATCTTCCCCATCAAGCGCTCCAAAGAACCGCGCCGCGCCACGATTTTTGCATAAAGATCGTCCATGTACAGCTTTCCTCCTTGCAAATCTGCGATTGGCCTAAGCATACAACAATCACATTGGCGCACACAACTCCAACTTTTGGGGGACAAACGCGGTATAATGGGACGTTCGCACGCACCCCAAAGGAGTGTCGTATGGGCATCAAAGATCAGGGGGTCACCGAAACAGCGGGGCGCTGGTTGACCATCCCGCGCACACTGTGTTTTATCACACACGGGGACGACGTGCTGCTGCTCAAACGCAGCCCGCACAAACGCATCTTCCCCAACCGCTACAACGGCGTGGGCGGGCACATCGAACACGACGAAGACCCGCTCACCGGCGTGATCCGCGAAGTGCAAGAAGAAACCGGCTTGGACGTGCACGACGTGCGGCTGCGCGGCGTGATCCACGTGGACGCCGGCGACGCGCGCGTCGGCATTTTGGTGTTCGTTTTTTCTGCGCAGGCCGCCTCGCGCGCCTTCACCGATAGCAACGAGGGCACGCTCGAATGGGTCGCCCGCGAGCGTGTGGACGCGCTGCCGCTGGTGGACGATCTGCCGATGTTGCTGCCGCTGGCGTTGGACGTGCCACCGGACGCCCCGCCCTTTTTCGCGCATACCAGTTATGACAACGAAGACCGTATCCGCTTCATCCTGGCAAACCCTCTATGAACACAACAACCGAACCACCACGCACCACCTGGCGTACCTTGCCGCGTAACGTTTGGATCGTCACGCTGACCAGCTTCCTCACTGACGTATCCAGCGAGATGATCGTCAATCTGCTGCCGCTGTTCCTTTCCAACATCCTGGGCGTCAAAACCAACGTCATCGGCGTGATCGAAGGCGTGGCGGAAACGACCGCCAGTTTGCTCAAGCTCTTTTCCGGCTGGCTTTCGGACCGCCTGGGACAACGTAAATGGCTGGCCGTGATCGGCTACGGCCTTTCCACCGTCGCCAAGCCGTTCCTCTACGTGGTGCAAAGCTGGGGCGGCGTGCTGGCCGTGCGCTTTGCCGACCGCGTGGGCAAGGGCATCCGCACCGCCCCGCGCGACGCACTGCTCGCGGACACCATCGCACCGCAACAGCGCGGCATCGCCTTCGGCTTGCACCGCGCAGGCGACACGGCGGGCGCGGCGCTGGGCGTGTTGATCGCGCTGGGCGTGGTACTGGCGACCCAGGCGGGCGACTTGCAATTGCACCGCCACACGTTCCAAACGGTCGTGCTGGTGAGCATCATACCGGCAGCACTGGCCGTGTTGGTGTTGGCGCTGGGCGCACGGGACATCCCCACCGAGCCGCGTCACCAGCCGCCGCGCCTTTCGCTGCGCGGCTTCACACCGCGTTTTCGCTGGTTTTTGCTGGCGGTGATCGTCTTCACACTGGGCAACTCAGCGGATGCCTTCCTGATTTTGCGCGGGCAAGAACGCGGCTTGAGCGTGGTCGGTGTGTTGGGAATGTTGCTTACCTTCAACGTGGTGTATGCTGCCGCCTCGGGGCCGGCGGGCGCGCTTTCCGACCGCATCAGCCGCTCCAAGATGATCGTGGGCGGCTGGTTGATGTACGGCGTGCTCTACCTGGGCTTTGCGGCAGCTTCCAGCGCCTGGCAAATCTGGGCGGGCTACGCGATCTACGGCGTGTATTACGGGCTGACCGAGGGCACGGCCAAAGCCCTGGTCGCCGACATGGTGCAACCCGAACAGCGCGGCACAGCCTACGGGCTGTACAATGCCGCCGTCGGGGTGATGGCACTGCCTGCCAGCGTGATCGCAGGTGTGTTGTGGCAAGGCGCGTTCGGCTGGGCGGGGTTTGGCCCTTCCGCGCCGTTCCTCTTCGGCGCGTTGATGGCGTTGCTGGGCGCGGGCCTCTTTACGCTGGCGCAGCGGGCGCGCTGAGCGCGTGGGATGATGCGAGGGCGCGGCACGATGAACGGGGAACTTGGGCGCTCGAGGAGCGATCATCAGTGGGAAACGTTCGCCGTCGCGGGCGCGCCGCCGTGCGCCTGACGGCGCACCAAAGCGGCGGAAGCCGCTTTGCGCCGCGCGGAGCGCGGGGCGGGCGGCGCGCCCAACGCGCGGTAACCGCCCAAGCCCCGCCACCGATTACGACAATTTTTCCAGCACGTCGCGGTTGCGCACGTTGGTATATTCCCCGTGCAACAACCCGTTGACCACTTCCTCGGCGGCCTGCACGCCAACGGCAGCTTGGGCCTCGTGTGTGCTGGCGCCCAGATGCGGGGTCAGCACCACGTTGTCCAGCCCCAGCAGCGGGAAGTCCGGCCCGGGCGGTTCATCCTCGTAAACGTCCAGGGCCGCACCGGCCACCTTGCCGCTCTTGAGCGCATCGGCCAGGGCGTGCACGTCAATCAGCGCACCGCGCGCCGCGTTGACAAGCAGCACGCCATCCTTCATCTTGCTGATGGCTTCGGCGTTGATCATGTGGCGCGTGCCTTCGGTGACCACCGCGTGCAGCGAGATGATGTCCGCTTTGGCGAAAAGCTCGTCGAGCGTGGCACACAGCGAAAGCCCCAGATGCCGCGCAACTTTTTCCGGCACGAAAGGATCGAAAGCCACCTCGGTCATGCCGAAAGCAGCGGCACGTTGCGCCAGCGCGCGCCCCACACGCCCAAAGCCCACGATGCCCAGCGTCTTGCCGCGCAGCTCTGTGCCGACGAACTTCTTGCGATCCCAGCGACCGGCGCGCATCGAGACATCGGCTTGGGGAATGTGACGCGCCAACGCCAACATCAGCGCGAAGGCGTGTTCAGCCGTGGAAATGGTGTTGCCGTCCGGCGCGTTCATCACCACAACGCCGCGCCTCGTGCACTCTTCCAGGTCGATATTGTCCACGCCCACGCCCGCACGCACAATCACCTTGAGATTTTCCGCGCGCGCCAGCAGCTCAGCGTCGGCTTTGGTGCTGCTGCGCACAACCAGCGCGTGCGCACGCGGGAGGGCAGCCAACGTCTCTTCGCGGGCCATCTTCCCCGGCGCGTAAACTTCCAGCCCTTCGGTGTTGCGCAAGACTTCCAAGCCGGCCTTGTGCAAATTATCAGGAACAAGCACAAAATAGCTCATCGGACTAGCCCCCCTGTGCCAAGAACTCGTTGATGGCCGCGAAGAGCGCTTCCATGTGTTGCGGTTGCGTGTCGCCCATGTGCGCGATGCGGAAGGTCTGCCCTTTGAGCTTGCCGTAGCCGTTGGAAACGGTCATGCCGCGTTCGGCCAAAAAAGCGTTCAGCTCGCCGATGTCCATGCCGCGCGTGTTGGCGACAGTGGTCACGGTCGGGGAATAGTAGCCCTCTTCGGCGAAAAGCTCGAAGCCGTTTTCCAACGCCCAAGCGCGCGTCATAGCGGCCATGCGTTCGTGGCGGGCAAAGCGCGCTTCCAGCCCCTCGGCCATGATGTCGGTCAATTGGCGATCCGCCGCATAGAACAAAGCCACCGGCGGTGTAGAAGGCGTGTTGTTGCGCTGATGGTATTTGTGCAGCGTGAGCACGTCGAAATAGTAACCACGATTCTTCACCTCTTTGGCGCGGTCGAGCACGCGCTGTGAGATCGCGGCAAAGGCCATGCCCGGGGGCAGCGCAAAGGCTTTTTGCGTGCTGGTCAGGCACAAGTCAACGCCCCAACCGTCCACGTCCACTTTGGCGCCCGCCCAGATGCTGACCGCGTCCACCAGGAAGAGCGTGTCGGGATATTGACGCATGATCTCGGCGTAGCCTTCAAGGGGATTACGGACGCCGGTGCTGGTTTCGTTGAAGACACAGGCCACCGCGTCGTAAGTTTCGTGTTCGAGTGCCTCGGCGAGCTGTTCCGGCTTGACCGCCTGGCCCCATTCGACCGCGATAATGTCCACGTCTTTGCCATTGAGCCGGCTCACTTCTGCCCAACGCTCGCTGAACGAGCCGCAGGTCAGATGCAAAATCTTCTTGCCCTGACGCACGCAGTTGCGGGAAGCGGACTCCCAAATGCCGGTGCCGGAGGACGTGTAGACGAAAACGGGGTTTTCTGTGCTGAAAAGCTGTTGCAACTTAGGCTGAATGCGCGCATAGAGATCGGCGAAAGCAGCGGAACGGTGGCCGACCATCCAGTCGGCTTGTGCGTCCAACACCTCGGGGCGCACTTCCACCGGCCCAGGGATGAAAAGGCGAATATGTTCAGCTTTCCTCGGTGACATAGCGGTCACTCCCTCCAACTCAGTCCCTATTTAGACGTACTCACAGATCTAACAGACGATGCCCCCCAGCACCTCAAGCGTGCTGAGCGAGTTGCTCTTTGAGTTCCACAATCGGCACAATGGTACTGGGGTCTACGTCGTAAGCTGCCGCCAGATAAAAGCTCACGTAGTCCCCGTATTGCACGGCCTGGCACACTTGCGCCAATGCGCTGCGCCCATGCGGGCTGAAAACGTCCGCCATGATACCATGTTGCAAACACATCTTATAGGTCAATTCATGCCGCAAATGCACACGGGGATGATCGTAGGTGCGCGAGGTGATAAACTGCGCAGAGACATTCAAGCCGTGCTCGGCGGGAAATTCGATGCTGACGACCACATTGTGATCGGCTTCCGGCAACGGTTCATATTGTGCCCAGACCTTGGCGTTTTCGTTGTATTGCGTCTTCCAGCGCCGCGCGACCGGCTCGAAGATGCCCGCGCCGAAGACCACCGGCATCCGTCCGATCAGTTGGCCGGCAGTGCGTTTGGCAGGGTTGCGCGGGGTGGGTGTGCCCAGCGCGTACTCGCCAGCGTGCGCCCGCAGCGTTTCGACCGCTTCCGGCACGTCGTCGGCCAGCGTGGGCGCAAGTCCCAGCCGATATGCCAAGCCCAGCAACAGCCCAAAGCTCCAACCCAAGGCGGCGCGCGGCTGGCTGTGATAGTCGAATTGCCAAAGCGGGTAGCCGTGCGCCTGGGCCTGTTCGGCCAGCGCGCCGCCGGTGGTGATCGCAAGCATTCGCACGTCGCGCGTTGCGGCTTGTTCGGCAGCGGAAAGCGTTTCCTCGGTGTTGCCGGAATAGCTGTTGGCAATCAGCAACACGTCTTGCCCATCGGCGTAAGCGGGAAGATCATAGCCGCGCGAAACAAGAAAGGGCACCCGTGCGCTGCTTTGCAACAACGCCGCGACCAGATCGCCCCCAATAGCCGAGCCGCCCATGCCGCAAAGCACGATCAAACGTGGAGTACTGTGCGTCTGTGGCAAGGGAAAGAACTGGGCGGCTTGCCAGGCATCGGCAAGTTGGTCGGGAAAGGCTTCCAGGTCATGGAACATAGCGGCGCGGTCAAGTGCACGAATGGCATCGGTATCGTCCAGGTTGAAATTCGGCATCATAAGCAACCTTTCGACGGTTGAGGTGAGCGACGCGCCGATTGTACCGCCCTGCTTGACCGCTTGCCTAGTCAAAGCACACCAATTGGCACAATCATTCGTCACACGTGGACGCCCAAAGGCGGAGGCGACCTCGCGCAGCGCCAAAAACCGCGCTGCACGTCACCCGCCTCCGTGCGGCGCGCACGTCGCCCGCCGCCTCGCCACTTCCGCGGCGGGCGGCGACCTCGCGCGCGCCGCCTGATGCACGGCGTGGAATGCCCCCCGTACCATTTCCTCACTTGCCGAGTGCGCGCGCTCGCTGCTACACTAAGCGCGACACACCACATAGGGAGAGGGAAACTGTGCCCGCACAAGCGCTTTATCTCAAATGGCGACCGCAAACCTTCCAGGATGTGATCGGCCAAGAACACGTCACGCGCACGCTGCGCAACGCGCTGGTGCAAGGTCGCATCCGCCATGCGTACCTTTTCAGCGGGCCGCGTGGCACGGGCAAAACGTCCACCGCGCGCCTGCTCGCCAAAGCGGTCAACTGCCAGCATCCCGACCCCGCTCAGCGTCCGTGCAACACGTGCGATCACTGTGTGGCGGTCAACGAGGGGCGTTTCTTGGACTTGATCGAGATTGACGCCGCTTCGCATACCGGCGTGGACGACGTGCGCGACCTGCGCGACAAGATCGCTTTTTCCCCCAGCGAGGGGCACTACAAGGTTTACATCATCGACGAGGTGCACCGATTTTCCGGCGCAGCCTTCGATGCACTGCTCAAGACGTTGGAAGAGCCACCCGAACACGCGATCTTTGTGTTGGCGACCACCGAAATCCACAAAGTGCCGGCCACCATCAAGAGCCGCTGCCTACTCTTCGAGTTCCGGCGCGTGGCGCTGGCCGAGGTGACCGAGCGGCTGGCCTTGATCGCTGAAAACGAAGGCGTCTCGATAGACCTGGCGGCGCTGGAACTGATCGCGCGCGAAGGCACGGGCAGCGTGCGCGACAGCATCAGCTTGTTGGATCAACTGATCACCGATCCGGACGAGCATATTTCGCTGGAACTGGCCGAACAGGTACTCGGCACGGCCAGCGGGCAAAACGTGGCCGAGCTGGCCCAAGCGTTGATCGAGCAAAACGCCGCTTGGGGGCTGGAGATCATCAACGCAGCGGTGGACGGCGGCGCCGACCCGCGCCAGTTCGGGCGGCAGATGGTCGAGCACCTGCGGCAGATGATCCTGGTGCAGATGGGCAGCGAGCCGTTGCTGGACGTGACCGCCGAGCGCCGCGCCGTGCTCCACGAACAGGCCACACAGATCGGGAGGCGGGCGCTGCTGAGCGCCACACGCGCCTTCAACCACGCGCTGCAAGAGTGGCAAGGCGGTTGGCAACCCCAATTGCCGTTGGAGTTGGCCTTTCTAGAGAGCATCAAGCCGGTGGACGAGGAGGAAGCGGCCCCCGCACCAAGCGCCCGCCGTCCCGCCCCACGTCCACAAAAACGCCCTGCGCCCACTTCCGCGCCGCAGCGCCCCACCCAAGCCGCGCCAACGCCCGACGATACACCGCACGTTCACCTTTCCGACGTGCTCGCTGCATGGGAAGCGGTCTTGCAAGAAGCCAAGCGGCTCAACCGCACCCTGCCCGCGTTGCTGGCCCACGCTGCCCCGCGCGATGTGCGCGACGACACCTTGACCCTGGGCGTGGAAGTGGACATTTTCCGCCAGAAACTGGAAGCGCCGGAAACCCGTCAAGCGTTGGAACGCACTTTGCGCACCGTGTTGGGCACGCCGCTGGCGGTTAAGGTACACGTGATGGAAGCGGTCGAAGAGACTCAGGACTCAGCCCACGCCGACGCGCTGGCTCAAGACGATCTGCTCGCGTATGTCGTGCACGATCTCGGCGCAGAGCTGACCGCGTTGGAAGACGATCCAAACGAAGGTTGAACACACGAAACGAGGGAAAATCATGGCGAGACGACGTAGCGGCAAAGGGGGACTGCAAGGCATCCCCGGTGGCGGTGGCAACCAAGCCGCCTTGTTGCACCAAATCCAAAAGATGCAAGAGGATATGGCAGCCGCCCAAGAAGCGTTGACCGAAGAACGTATCGAGGTCAGCGTCGGCGGCGGCGCGGTGACGGTGGTCATTGACGGGCAGCAGGAAGTGCGCGCCCTCACCATTGACCCAGAGGCACTCGACATGGAAGACGAAGAATGGCTCACCGATTTGCAAGATTTGCTGTTGGCGGCAGTCAACCAGGCCATCGAGAAGAGTAAGGCGCTGGCCGAAGAGCGCATGAGCGGTCTCACCGGCGGGCTGCAATCCATGCTTCCGCCTGGCATGGGCGGCTTGTTGGGATAACGCACCGCATCGGTGCAGAAAAAGGGAAGCAGGGTGACCGCAAAGCGTACACGCACGGGCCTTGAGCCACTGTTGGACTTGTTGATCGCGCTTACTCTATTGGCGGCAGCGGGGTTGGCCGTATTTTTTGCCTTCACACGGCTACGCGAGGAAGCCGCGTCTGAGCAGCAGATGGTCGGCCCGGGCGTCTTTGCGGACGCGCGTGGACAGATCAAGTTCGGCATCACAGAAGGCTGGGAAGTGCAGTATAACGGGAACACCACCCACATCGTGCACCGCACCGACGAGCTGCCCGCCTTCACGCTGGAAGTCAAGAACGCCGAGGAAATGCACTTGGTGATGAACTGGAACTGTGTCACACTGCCCATTGACGAGGTGGCGGACGTGCTCGCCCCACCGAATACCGAATCGGTCTATACCAGCATCCCTTGCGCCCGCGACACCACCAAAGCGGTTTACGGCAAGCTCTACTACACACTGGACGACGGCAATTTGCAACTGATCACCTTCAGCCATCTACACGGCATGTTGTGGGTCGTCGCGCGCAGCGATCCCTTCCCTCCGCCTTGGCCGGAAGCCTTGATCGAGACCATGTCCCAAGTCGTGATCTCGGCGCAATAGCCGCGCCTAGCCCCAGGAGGACACATCCCATGAGCAGCGCCGTTCCCGAGCCGGTTACGCGCTTGATCGAAGCCCTTTCCCGCTTGCCCGGGGTTGGGCCAAAGACCGCCTCACGCCTCACCTACTATTTGCTGCGCGCACCCGACGAGCTTTCTCAAACGCTCGCCGGCGCCATCGCGGACTTGAAGGCCAAAACGCGCTATTGCTCACTCTGCTACAACATCACCGAAGAAGACCCCTGCGCCATCTGCCGCGACGAGCAGCGCGACAAAACGCAGGTCGTGGTGGTGGAAGACCCGCTCGACGTGCTGGCCGTGGAGCGCACCGGCGCTTACCAGGGACGCTACCACGTGCTGCACGGTGCGATCTCGCCGGTGGAAGGCATAGGGCCTGACGACCTAAAAATCCGCGAGCTGGTGGCGCGTGTGCAACGCGAAGGCATCCTCGAGGTGATCATTGCCACCAACCCGGGCATGGAAGGCGACGCAACGGCCATGTACGTCCAGCGGCAACTTGCCCCCACCGGCGTCAAGGTCACGCGCCTGGCGCGCGGGCTGCCCGTCGGCGGCGATCTCGAATACGTGGATGCGGTGACGCTGCTGCGCGCGTTGCAAGGACGGCGGGAAATGTGACAAAGGCAGCGGGTTGTCGGCACACGTTCCACGCTCGCCCTGCGTGTGCCTTGGCGGGCATCATCACCAGACAAACGCCCCGCGAAACGCGGAAATATCAAAAATTTTTCATTGACGCGCTTTTCATTCCTGCTATAATACAAGTTCCTGAACCCCTAGTGACGTTTTAGGTATGTTGACCTCTACCCATCGGTCCAAAATCGGCTGAGGAGACTTTCCCTAACGCCTCCCATTGTCGCATGGCGTTTTTTGCTGTCTGGTGGTTGGTGTTCGCTGACTGAGTGTCATCGAGGAGTATTGAATGCTGCGGCGGCCTGACGAGAAAAACTACGCACGCACCACGGACGAGTACCCATTGCCTTCCCTGATCGAGATTCAGCTCGAATCCTTCCAGCGCTTCTACGAACAGGGACTCACCGAACTTTTCGACGAAATTAGCCCTATACGAAGTTTCAACGGCGACCTGCTCTTGTATTTCCCCGGCAATACGCCGGAGGCCCGCGAGTTCGGCTTGACATACCATTTCGGCAAGCCGAAGTACCCAGAAGAAATTTGCTTGGAGCGCGACATTACCTACGCCGCGCCCCTCTATGTCAAAATCGCGCTGGTCAACCGCGCTGCCGGTGACGAAGTGACCACCGCCGATATTTTCATGGGGGACTTCCCCCTGATGACGGCCAAGGGCACGTTCATCATCAACGGCACCGAGCGCGTCGTCGTCAGCCAGTTGATCCGTTCCCCGGGCGTGTACTTTTCGGCGGAAGAAGACCGTACCACCGGTCGCCGACTTTCCACCGCCAAGCTGATCCCGGATCGCGGCGCGTGGATGGAGTTCGAAACGCGCAAAAGCGACTACCTGGCGATCAAGTTCAACCGCAAGCGCACGATCCCCGTCACCATCCTGTTGCGTGCGCTCGCCGCAGTGACCGACGGCTTCGACGCCCATTCGCCCATCCAAGAAGGCACGGACGAGGAACTGTTGGCGATCTACAGCGAATCGGACAACGATCCCGATCACCAATACATCCTCGGCACGATCAAGATGGAGCCGCAGTGGGAACTGCGCGAAGGCCAAACCATCGCCGAAGCGGCCTTGCTGGAATTCTACAAACGGATGCGCCCGGGCGACCCGCCCACGCTAGACAACGCGCGCGAATACCTGGAAAGTCAACTTTTCGACCAGCGTCGCTATGACCTGGAGCGTGTCGGACGCTACAAGCTCAACCAACGGCTGCGCATTGACGATGTCGTGCCGCGCGAACACCGCACCATTACCAAATTCGACTTGGTGCGCCTGATCGAGCGTATGATCATGATCAACAACGGGCTGGAAGAGCCAGACGACATCGACCACTTGGGCAATCGCCGCGTCAAGACCGTTGGCGAGCTGATCCAAAACTCGCTGCGCGTGGGGTTGCGCCGCATGGAGCGCGTCGTCCGCGAGCGTATGTCCATCCGCGAAACGGACAATCTTTCGCCCATGACGCTGATCAACATCCGTCCGGTGGTGGCAGCGGTGCGCGAATTCTTCGGCTCCTCGCAGCTCAGCCAATTCATGGACCAAAACAAC
>CAZZNC010000027.1:0-1658 GCA_964655405.1 uncultured Anaerolineaceae bacterium
TTTGGTGCAACGTTCGGCATGGGCCTTTTCAGCCTGGAAGTTAGCGAAACGGAACGTGACCAGCGCCCGAACGCGCTGCGCTTGCTGCGGCGCTATCTGGCCTTTACAGCGCTGCGGTTGCCGTTCTTTGTGCCGCTGCTGATCGCGTTCGAACGGGCACGACGCGCGGGTAAAATGCGCTGTTGGCATGACACGTTCGCCGATGTGCGCGTGATCAAGCGCGAACGCATCACCCCGCGCCGTATCAAGAACGTGGGCACATCACACGTGCCGGAAGATCGTTTGCGGCACGGCCTGGTCAAGCTGTATTCGGTGGCGGACAATTTGGTGCTCAATGACTACTATGAGCGCCCTTTTGCCAAAGAGCCGAACTTGGCACAGTTCCCCGGTGCTTTGTTGCGCTATCTGCTGGTTACGGGGGCGGTGGTCGCCGCGTTGACGATTGCGGCGGTTTACGTGTGGCAGCATTGGCTGTGGGGGGCGCTGCTCGACACTTACCGCGTGCCGGATGCCATGCGCGACTTGAGCACCTCGCTCAGCAAAGACCAAAAAGCCGCGCTGCAATACCCGTTGCTGATCAGTATCTTGTCGCTGTTGGTTTCGGAAATGCTCTTCGGCGCGTTGGCACACGGTGTGGCTGTGTGGATTTTTAGCCGAGCGCGTGTGCGTGCGTTTTACCATGCGGTGGGCGCGCGCATCCAACAAGTGTTCTGGCGGCTCATCGGGCGAAAAGATAAGCCCGCCGCGCCGCAAAATGGCTTGTTGCGCGACGAGCACGCGATCATGCAACACGCACGGGACTTGATCCATGAATTCGACATCCGCACGCCCGGGCCGGAAACGCTTGCGGGCACGCTTTCGGGCGGCAATCAGCAAAAGCTGATCGTCGCGCGTGAATTCAGCCGCAAGCCGCGTTTGTTGATCGCGGCGCAGCCTACGCGCGGGATTGACGTGGGTTCGATTGAGTTTATCCATCGTCAGATCATCGAACAGCGCGACGCCGGTGCAGCGGTGTTGTTGGTTTCGGCGGAGCTGGACGAGATCATGGCGCTTTCCGACCGCATCGCGGTGCTTTACAAAGGAGAGATCATTGACACGTTGCCCGCAGGCGCAGCGACTCGCGAGCAGCTCGGATTGTTGATGGCGGGCGTTCGCACCGTGTAGGCGTGTTTGCGTGTGTGGAGCGAGAAAACAGGGCGCGTTCTGCCGAACACGCCCTGTTTGTTTTGGCGTTGTGCAGATTACCGAATAGGTTGCAGAACGGCCCTTTCGCCACTAAACTACAGGTGCAGAGTCAGATCACCGATTAAACAGTTGCCTCGTTATTTGCAAAGACCATTTGTGAGGAGAAAGCTACCATGCGCCGAACGAAACGCTTTGTTTCTATTGCCGTATTCTTGCTGCTGGCATTGTCGCTGCTGCCGGTTTCGGCTGCCGGTCCGGTCTATCCGGATTTGCCGGACTTGGATGGGCGCGAGATTGTGATCGCGGTCGAAAATTTGTACACGCCTTTCCAGTTCGAAAACCCCAACACCGGTGAGGTGATGGGCTACGAGTACGATTTGGTCGCGGAACTGTGCGCGCGCATCAACTGCACGCCGGTCTATCAGTACAGCAGTTGGGACGCGATGGTCTCGGCGGTCAGCGAAGGCCAGTTC
>CAZZNC010000027.1:1758-13418 GCA_964655405.1 uncultured Anaerolineaceae bacterium
CACCGAAGGCGCGGTCAAGGTCACCGGTGACGCGATTTCCGATGACGAAATGGGCTTCATCTTCCCCAAGGGCAGCGACTTGGTAGCTCCGCTCAATCAAGCGTTGGCGACCGTGAAAGAAGATGGTTTCCTCGACTACTTGATGACCAAGTGGTTCTTTGAGTACGACCCGGGCCTAGGCGAGCTGTTCTCCGGTTTGCCGGACTTGGACGGGCAGGAGATCGCGATTGCGGTCGAGAATCTTTACACGCCCTTCCAGTTTGAAGAGCCAACCACCGGCCAGGTGATGGGTTTCGAGTACGATATGGTTGCGGAGATATGCGCGCGTATCAATTGCGTGCCCAACTATCAGTACAGCAGTTGGGACGCGATGGTCTCGGCGGTCAGCGAAGGCCAGTTCGATATGGGCATGACCGGCATCAGCATCATTGACGAGCGCAAAGAGGTGGTGGACTTCAGCGATCCGTACATCAACTTGCAGCAGTTCTTGCTGGTGCGCGCCGACGAAGATCGCTTTGAGAACGTAGACGAGTTCGCCGCCGACGAGAGCTTGTTGCTGGGCGTGCAGCAAGGCACGTCGGGCTATTGGGCGACGATGGACTATGTGCCGGACGAAGCACGTCGCAAGGTGTACAATGAATTCGGCGCGCTGGTGCAAGCGCTGATTGTGGGCGACGTGGACGCGATTCCGGTGGACGCAGCTTCGGCGCGCGGCTTCATTACCACCACCGAAGGCGCGGTCAAGGTCACCGGTGACGCGATTTCCGATGACGAAATGGGCCTTATCTTCCCCAAGGGCAGCGACTTGGTAGACCCAATCAATCAGGCGTTGGCGACCATGAAGCAAGATGGCTACCTGGATTACTTGATGACCAAGTGGTTCTTCGAGTATCAGCCTGCGCAAACCGGCGAGTAACGCGCCGCACGCTACGCTGAACGACACAAAAGAGGCCATCGTCCCTTTGGACGGTGGCCTTTTGTTGCTTTCGGCGTGTAGTGGTTTAGAGAGCTTGTTGCCACTGGCGGGCTTTTTCGCGCAATGCGCGCACCACTTTGGGCGGCAAAGGGCTTTCGCCTTGCAGCAGTTCCAGTGCATAATCCGCGTCGTGGCGTGCTTCCTGCCGGTCGCCGCGTGCGCGCAACGCTGCCGCGCGGTGCAAGTACACTTCGGGGCGTTGCGGCGCCAGGCGTTGCGCGCGGGAAAAGTGTGTCACCGCTTCATCGTGGCGCTTTTCTTGATACGCACGCATCCCGCGCCCGTAGTGCGCCAGCCACTGGGTCGGGTCGAGCTTGATTGCGTGCGCGAAGTCGGCTTCGGCCTCGTCCGCTGCACGGTCTTGCAACAACATCAAGCCGCGTGCGGCGTAGTATTCCGCTTTGCGTGGTGCGGTTGCAATCGCTGCGTCCATGTCGGCGAGCGCGGCTTCTAGCTCTCCCTTGCTGTAAGCGTGCAAAGCGCGCTCATAGTAACGCTCGTCTTTGCTCAACCGAATGCCCGCCATGTTGCGCCTTTCTGTTTCCCGTGTGCTCAGCGCATCGAGTAGTCGCGGAAGATGCGCACGCGCCGATGCGGTTCTTTGCCGAAGCTGTGCGAACCCAGACGCGCCGCGCGCGCTAGATCGTGCTGTTTGCGGCGGATGTAGGACGATTGTGGCCTCAGCTCGACCGAGCGCTCACCGGCCTGCACGCGCCGGATCGCTTCTTCGGCTTCGCGCATAGCGGTGCTCATGGGATTGTCCTTGGCTTGGTCTGCGTACAGCTCGAACATATCCACTAGAAAATCTTCCATTTGCGTTTGTGTGTTCGCGCGCAGCACGTAGATCGAAACCCCCATGCGCTCCGCGTCCACGATCAGGCGCGGGCGCCGCCGATAGTAGTTTTTCAACGTCACCAGTGCTTGAGTCACTTCCAGATCGTCTACGATCTGCACCGGCACGCCCAATTGACGGGCCACTTGCATCAAGCGGTTACGCGCCACGCCATAGGGGAACACGTGCAACGTTTGCAACTGTCCGTTGACTGCGGTTGGCTCGAAGGCGTCGGAGCGGTCGTAGTCGGCGGCGTTTCGACGGGGGTTTGCCTTGCCCTGCCTCGTGCCGCCTTTGTGACCGTTGGCACGGCTGCCATTGCGCTCACCAAAAGCGAGTTCCGGACGCACACTTTCGACGGTGATTTCCCCGTTCGCTGTGCGAGTACGTACCTCCACCGGCAGCAGGCGACCGCGCAGCTTGGCGTCTACGGCAGTTGCCACGTCGTCATGCACCACCAACCGGTCGCGCGTTTGGATCTCCACCAGCACGTTGAAGGTGGGCGGGGCGCGCCGTTCCAGTACGGTTTTTTGCGTGCCGCGTCGCCGTGCTTCTTCGTCGGAAAGCGTGACGGACTCGATGCCGCCGACCAAGTCGGAAAGCGTTGGGTTCAGCAGCAAATTGTCCAACGTGTTACCGTGTGCCGTGCCGATCAGTTGCACGCCGCGTTCGGCAATCGTGCGCGCGGCTAACGCTTCCAGCTCGCGCCCGATCTCGTCAATGACGATCACTTCGGGGTTGTGGTTTTCCACGGCCTCGATCATCACTTCGTGCTGCAAATGCGGCTTGGCAACTTGCATCCGGCGCGCGCGCCCAACGGCTGGGTGTGGCACGTCGCCGTCCCCGCCGATTTCGTTGGACGTGTCCACGATCACCACGCGGCGGCTTTCAGCCAACACACGCGCAGCCTCGCGCAGCAGCGTTGTTTTGCCCACCCCGGGCGGCCCCAGCAGCAGCACGTTGTTTCCGCTCTCGATGATGTCCTGCAAGATGTCAATGGTGCCATAGACGGCGCGCCCGATGCGGCATGTGAGGCCCACCACGTCCCCGCGCCGATTGCGAATGGCGCTGATGCGGTGCAAGGTGCGCTCGATGCCTGCGCGATTGTCGTCGTCGAAGTCTCCCACGCGCTCGGTCACATACGCGATCAACTCGGGGGTGACTTCGCGCTCGTCCAATACCACTTCGCCGTCCACGAAGCGCGCTGTCGGCACGCGCCCCAAGTCTAGGATGACTTCGAGCAGGTCGTCGTCGCGTCCCAAAGTGTTCAGCGCCTCGACAACATGCTGTGGCAAAACGGCTTTGAGTTGTTCCAGGTCATCCGTGATTCGTCGTTCCATAAGATTTTTGGCAGCGTCACGCCCTGGTGATAGGGTCAATGTTTGGCCGCCTCCTCGTTCTCCTGTGTATGGCTTGCTCATTGGTGTACTTTGGGTGTTGGGTCGCTGTGTAACGTGCCCAACACGTGTTCGGTGGCGTGTTGCGCAGGCAAAGGCCCGTTGGGAACCGGCGGGCTTAGCCTTTGGTTGTGCATTTCCGGCACAGGGGCCACCTGGGCGCGTTGGACGCGCACCGTCGTATATTTGACCATGAGGGCTTGTTGTGCCCATGTGCTAAAAGCAATCCGCTCTAGGATGCTCCGTAACCAGTCCTGATAGGCCCGCACGTAAACGTAAACGGGCACTTCCGTTGCGCGTGGAATATGGTGCAGAGCCGCTAGCACCACGTCCGCCACGTGTTCATAGGCTTCCGGGTGAAAATACGGTTTGATGACCACCCCATTTTTGCCCTCCACCAACGCGAGATAACCGACCACCTGTCCACTTTGTTCGTATACCAGACCGCGAGAGCCAGCAAAAGGCAGCCGTGCTTCGGCTTGCTGCAAAAGTTGGGGCACGGTGTTGGTTTGCAACACCCCGACGGCGAAAGCGTCTTGTGCTGTTTCTGGGCGCACCATGTGCCCATTTCCTTTGTGCAGTGCTTGCGGTTCACGGCACAAGATGATCTGCCGTGCGTAGACTGCGAAGCCTGCCTGCCGAAAGAGTTGGAAGGAAGGATGCTGCTGGTGCACTTCGGCGCTCAACAAATGTGCGCCGCGTTTGCCGGCTTCTTGCGTCATCGTCTCCAGCAGCGTAATCCAGGCTACCGGTGCTTCGCCTTCTGGCGCAGGGGCCAGAAACGTCAGCCGTGCAGCGGTGCGGTCGGCGCGGTGGCGAAATTGCCCCACGTAAGCGTTTTCCTCGTTGCGTAGCACGAAGGTCGGTGCGCCCCAGCTTGCCAACGGCACAGCAGAAAGAAACGTCTCTTCCAACCCCGGCGCTCCGCGTGTCAACTCCCCGCACATATCCAGCGGCAGCCGTGCGCCGATCATGCGGTGTACCAGCGGCAGATCAAGCGGCGTGATAGGGCGGACGATGGCTTGGGGGGGCATTGGCGTCTCCGCTTACCAGGACACGGCACACATACAGCCACGATGCCGCTGTATAATCGCGCGCTTCTGGACGGAGAGGGGGTGCGTTCCAGAGGCAATGACGGGATCGTACACGCCTACCCAGGCAAAGGTGAGGAACTGAGAATCGGGCTTCATCTTGTGCCTATTTTATCATCAGATGAGGGAGGCTGGCAATGCCGACAGCTCCTTTTTTCTTCGCAACTAAACTCCGGCTTCTTCAGGCGTGGCCCTTTGTCTATTGGGGCGGAGGCGTTGTGCCAACCCCTAACGCCGCCCGTATTTGCGTTCGGCCTCGGCAAAATCATCTGGATCGACTTCCAGAATGACATAGCCGCAGTTGCGGCACACTTGCGCCGAAACGTTGACCAGGTTGCGGAAGGGCCGCAACATGCGGCGGATTTTGCGCAGCTTGAGCGCGCGCGGTGCCAACTTGAGGTTGTGCCACTTGTAATTGTCGCCGGAATCCACCACGTAAGCCGAAGCCAAATCTGGTGATCCACAACGTGGACATTGCCAGCCGGTTTGCCCAAAAAGCGGTGAACGTTCCGCTTCTGGCAAAGACGATGGGGGAGCAACGGGCGGTGGGGGCAGATGTTCGTCGTCGAGACGCATAAGACATCCTTTCCTCTACGCGGGATTGCGTGACGTATGCGAGATTATACAACAAAACGCCGCGCAATCTGCGCGGCGTCGTCATGTGCCAATGGCGGGGAGGACAGGATTCGAACCTGCGAACCGGTTTCTAGCCGGTTAACCGCTTAGCAGGCGGCCCCAATCGTCCACTCTGGCACCTCCCCGAATATGTACAATTTTCCTGGCGGAGGGAGAGGGATTCGAACCCCCGGAGACGCATTCACGCCTCAGTGGTTTTCAAGACCACCGCCTTAAGCCACTCGGCCATCCCTCCGGTTGGGTATGATCTTCCCTGTGGGAGCGTCCCTCCGAGGCGCGCTCAGTATAGCATGATCGGAGGGGAGGGTCAACGGCATTTTCTGGATGTTATTGTGGTGTTATGGTGCGTTGAGCGTTGTCCTTGGGGATTGTTGGGGGAACTGGGGCGTTTTTGAGGTGTTGGCCGTGCCGAGTACACGGTTTTTCGGCAGCGTTATTGCGTTTTTCGGTTTTCTTGTGGTTGACAAGCCTTGGGGAATTGGCTAAGATGCAAACTGTCTGGAGCTAAGATGAAATTGACCCCACGCAGACGGCGGTTTGCTGGCAGGTTGCTCGGGCTGGGTCCTGCGCGGCAGGGCGTCCGAACCGTGTCAGGGCCGGAAGGCAGCAGCACTAAGGGCTTTCCCCTGGGTGCCGCAGGGTTGCCTGGCCTGAGCAACGTGCTTGCGAACCCCGTCTTTTCTTTCCCGACAAAGCCCAGTTTGCGCCTCTATGACTCCACATGACTTGCCTCCTGCTGCACAAACGCACCCGACGCACCCCGCCCGTCGCCGCCCACTGAACCGTTGGCGATTTCGCGCGATGGGAAGCGTGATTGTCGGCGTGTTGATGGTGGGGGTTGTGTTGGCTACGGATTATTTTACGCGCATCAACGTGACGTTTGATGTCAACGGAACGCCCTATCATCTGCGTACCCATGCGCATACGGTGCAAGCGGCGTTGGATGCAGCTGGAATACATCTGACACCCCCCGACACGGTTTGGCCGCTTCCGCAAACCGAGCTGGAAACGGCGCACGCGATCACGGTGCGCCAAGCGCATGAGGTGGCGTTGGTGTGGGATGGTCATTTCCAACAGGTTCGCACATTGCAAACCCATCCGATGGATATGCTCGCAGAGCAGGGGATCACGATCAACGCGCATGACGTGTTGATCGTGGATGGCGATCTGTACGCGGTGGACACCCTGGCACAACAATCCTGGGACGTTCCTCCGATGCGTGTGCGCTTGATACGCAGCGTGTCTGTTGTTGTGCAGGACGGTGACCACACGATCACATTGCACACGACCGCGCTCAACGTGGCCCGTGCATTGGAAACAGCCGGCCTGAAGCTCTATTTGGCCGACCGCGTTACGCCGGCGCTGGACACGCCTTTGCATGATGCGATGCGTATCACCATCGAACGCTCCATACCTTTAACGGTGGTTGCCGACGGGCGCACGTTGCACACGCGCGCACGGGGGCACACTGTCGCGGACGCTTTGGCGATGGTCGGCGTCGTTCCGTTGGGTTTGGACTATACCGTTCCTCCGTTGGACGCCCCTTTGGAAGCCAACATGACCGTTCGCATCGTGCGCGTCACGGAACAACTGGTGACCCAAGAGGAGACGATCCCGTTTCCGACGTTGCGCAGCCTGGACGATCTGGCCGTTCTGGCGAACAAACGTGATATGCAAGGCCGGATCGTGGGATTGCGGGCGACTGTTTGGTGTGTGCGCTATGAGGATGGCAAGGAAACAAAACGCGAGATATGGGAAGAGTCGTTGACTTATCCTGTGTCCTCACACACGATCGCTTGTGGAGAGCAAAGGCCCTAACTTCTGTGAATGACCGCGAACGTCTGACCCGACACGGTATTCGTCCCAAAAAGAGTCTGGGACAGAATTTTCTACACGATCCGTATGCGCTCGAAAAAATCGTCGCGGCGGCAGAACTGACGCCGGAGACGACTGTTTTGGAAATCGGCGCAGGGACGGGCAACTTGACGCGGTTGCTGGCGCGGGCGGCCCGGCGTGTGGTTGCGGTGGAACTCGACGACCGGCTGATTCCACTTTTGGCCGACGAATTCGCAGACCAACCCCATGTGCGCATTGTGCACGGGGACATTCTGGAGCTGGAAACGCGCGCGCTGGTCGGGGATGTGCCCTATACGGTGGTGGCGAATTTGCCCTACTACATTACCAGCGCGGTTTTGCGTCGCTTGCTGGCTCAACCGTTACGTCCGCAACGCCTGGTGCTCACCGTGCAAAAAGAAGTCGCCGAACGCATCACCGCGCGCCCCAATGCCATGAGCATCTTGGCGGTCAGCGTGCAATTTTACGGACATGCCGAAGTCGTGGCGCGGCTGAAGTCGGGTGCTTTTTGGCCGCGTCCAGATGTGGAGTCTGCCGTCGTGCGTGTTGATGTGTTTTCTTCCCCGCGCGTCAACGTGCCGGACGAAAAGCTGTTTTTTCGCGTCGTGCGGATTGGCTTCAGCCAGAAACGCAAGCAATTGCGCAATACGCTCAGCGCAGGTTTGCAAATCAGCAAAGCCGACGCCGACGCGCTGCTGTTGCAAAACGATATTGCACCGCAGCGCCGCGCCGAAACGCTGAGCGTGGAAGAGTGGGCCGCGCTTACCCGTGCGGTGGACGAAAAGCTGCGCGCGTCATAGAGACAGTGCGGTCGTGTGCTTTTTGGGAGAGTGGCGTTTAAGCGCGTTTTTTTTGTCTCTTGGCGAATTAGTCTTTTTACAGCGCCGATGCTACAATGCTGACGTGACGTAGCTTTGTAGGGAAAACAGCCGACCTATGCGCGTTGCCATTGGCTCGACAAACGCCATCAAATGCCAAGCGGTGGAAGCTGTGCTGAGGCCGCTCTATCCCGAAGCGGAGTTCATCGCGGTGGATGTGCCTTCCGGCGTGCCCGCGCAGCCTGTCGGCGACCAGCAAACGCGCCAGGGGGCGCTCAACCGTGCGCGCGCTGCTTTGGCCCAGGCCCCAAGCCGATCTTGGTGTGGGACTGGAAGGGGGCGTGCAAGAGACCGGATGCGGCATGATGACGACGGCTTGGTGCGCCATTCTCGACATCCACGACCATTGGGGCGTGGGGGGCAATGCGTGTGTGTTGCTGCCGGAAGCCGTTGCCGAACGTGTGCGCCAGGGCCTGGAACTGGGCGACGCGATGGACTGGCTGACACAACGCCACGATACCAAACATCAGAACGGCGCTATCGGCATCTTGACGGATGATTTGGAAACACGCCAAAGCGCTTATGAAACCATCGTGCGGATGGCGCTCGCGCCTTTTCGCCGACCTCAATGGTACTACTTCGACCGTATACCCGATCCGTGAGCCGTAGGCAGCGCCACTACGCGGGGGAAGTCTGATGAGAAAATTTACATCTATGACCCACTCAGCTTTCAAACCGGCTTTTTTCTTGATTATCCTTATAGCGCTTTTGAGCGCCTGCGGAGGACAAGCGCGTGTTGCGCGCCCTGTCGTCAAGCTCCAAGTGGGCGATCAGCTTTACGAAGAAAACGTTTACCAATACTGTTGGCCTGAAGCGTCGGACAATCTCGTGTGTGACGTGAACAATGTGGCTTATGTCCAGCCGCTCAACAAGGCGCATGTAGGCAAGGACGATGCGGTCGCTTTTGTGGTTGAAGGCGCACCGGATGAACCTGTTTCCTTCACGGCAACGGTGCTTGGTGGCTTTGATGAGGTGCAAGACCTCAGTGCCACCGAAGGCGTTTTCGACACGGCGTTGCAAGACGGCCTTTACCGTGTGCGTGTGGATGTGGAGTATGCCGACGTTGAAGGCCAAACGGCGTTCGTTTCTTATGTGTTCGGGTTGGATATCGCCGGTGTGGTTGTTTTGCCACCCACGCCGACCCCCACCAACACGCCGACTGTCACGCCCACGCCTAGCCCCACTCCCAGCTTCACGCCGACCTATACACCGACGGAGACGCACACTCCCACACCGACCGCGACCCATACGCCTACGCCCCTCCCCACTGATACCCCTGTGCCAACAGATACCCCGGCGCCTACCGACACGCCCACTGTTGCCACTGTTGCGCCTTCCATTGAAGCCAGCGCCACCATGATTGGAGACGTGGCGATAGAAGTGGACATGCCGGATACGGGGACGGCTGATTTGGGCGAGATCACGTTGTACGGCACGGTGATGGGGATGAACGCCGACGGCGAGGAAGTGCCACTCGAAGGCGCGACCGTCAGTTATAGTCATATCTCGCTGGCACACCCTGAATGGACCAGCGCAGATACAACAACCACCGACGCCGATGGTGCCGTCAGCTTCGCGCCGATAAGAGTGCAAGTAACCGACCAACTGACTGTGCAGGTGGCCGCAGAAGGTTACCAACCGCAAACGCTCCAGTGCAAGGGAGTGGACATCTACCGCTCTGATGGGCACTTTGCTTTCGTGCTTTTGCCTGCGGAAACCGAAACCACACCGACGAGCGTGCCGATGTTGCCGACGCTTACGCTGGCACCGACGCTCACGCCGCAATTTGTCACATCGCCCGCGTTGCCGCCGACGGCCACCGCGACGCTTGCCGAAACCGGTATGGGCACCATTCCTACCTTGACACTTTCCTTTGCTGGACGGAAATATCAGCCGGTTGGCTATGAATTTTGCACGCGCACGCCCAGTGGCGAACAAGTGTGCGTCAAGCGCCCCTACGACGATGTTTCCGAAGAGCGCGTTGCGCTGATGCGCGGGACGGCGGCTCAGCTTGTCTTGAACGGGCCGCGTCCGGATGAGGTGCGCATCACGTATTTGAGCGACACCGGCCAGCCGACCGGTCAGCCGGAGGTGCGCCAGGGCGACAATATGATCTTGTTCACCATCATGCCGGAGGCCGGATCGTACATCATGGCCGTACACATGACTTGGCCGGAAAACGAGGCCACGTACTTCTTGCGTGTCACGGTTTCGGACTGAACCTGCCTCGCGCATTGACGCGGGTTGACAACTTCCCCTTGCTGGCAGACTTTACAGCAAGGGGAAGTTTATATGGGTTGGCGCATGGCATAGTTTGAAGGAACGGACACGGCCCTGTATCATAGGCGCGCGGATGTATTGCGCGTGGTGCATTCCTCCGCTTTGATCGGAGCGATTACCCTACACCCCAGGACACAAAAGCTCATGACCGTTGTATACGACAGCTCTACAACCTCGCGCCCGAATCCCCAAAAACGCAATATCCTCATCTCGAAACTTGCACGTGCGCCCTGGTGGTTGTTGTTGATGGCGCTGATGGTGATCGTCTTTGTGCTCAGCGTCTCCGACGAGCCGCCGTATCCGGTGGTTTGGGGGGCGGTCAAACAGGGCATCCGGACGACGATTTGGGTGTCGTTGGTGGCCTACAGCATCGCTATTGTCATGGGGCTGTTCGTGGCGCTTTTGCGCCGCTCCAAAAACGTCATCATCTATCAGCTGGTGACGTTTTACGTGGAAGCGGTGCGCGGTATTCCGACGTTGGTGCTGGTGTACTATATGGCGCTGGCCGCCATCCCCAAGTTGATCGAAATGGCTAACGATTTTGGCTTGTGGCTCACATGGCTGAAGGTAACTTTTGTTTTCACCCACCATCTGAGCTACACGCTGACCTTTGAGGGCATCGGTTCACGTTTGGCGGAGTTCCAGACGCGCCAGTTTCCCAACGAGTACCGCGCCATCCTGGGCTTAGCCATTTCCTATAGCGCGTTTTTGTCAGAAGTCTTCCGTGCGGGGATAGACAGCGTCAATCGAGGGCAACGCGAAGCCGCCATGAGCTTGGGCATGACGCGCTGGCAGGTGATGCGGCTGATTGTGTTGCCGCAAGCGATCCGCGTGGTCATTCCTCCGTTGGCAAACGATTTTATTGCCATGTTGAAGGAAAGCTCGCTGGTTTCGATCTTGGGCGTGGAAGACATCACGCGCAAAGGGCAAACTTACGCGGCCAGCACGTTTACCTTTTTCCAGGTTTACAACGTGGTTGCGCTCACCTATTTGGTGCTGACGATCTCGCTTTCTATGGCGACCAAAGCCCTGGAATGGTATTTGCATCGCGGACAAGAAGAGCACTGATGCTCTGCGCTCCGCGTGTTTAGGGCTGGAACGTCCAATCATGGATGTGACGGAAACGGTCGCTGGGCGTGCTGAGGAAGCCGAGCTGCACGCCTTGCAGCCGTTCATCCGCACCGTAGACGTAGAGCGGATAGTAGAGTGCCAACGCGGGCGCGCGTTCCGCAAAGAGCCGTTGGAAGGCGCGGTAATGTGTGGCGCGGTTCACCCCCACCGGATCGCGGCGTGCCTGTTCCAGCGTTTCACTGATGCGGCGGTCGTCCATGCCCCCGAAGTTTTGCCCCACCTGATATTGCCCTTGATGCCAGAAAACATACGGATCGGGGTCGGCATACGGCTCAAAGCTGAATTCGACCAACGCTGCGTCGAAGTCGCCTGCTTCCAGCCGTTCGCGCAGCGTTTGCGCGTCCACGGCCTCGACGTGTGTTTGGAAGCCGAGCTGTTCCCATGCCGTCGCCACATCGTTCACCAGCGCCACCAACGCCGGATCGTCCAGCGTGAGAATGGTTAGGGATAATACGGGCGGCGGGGCGGGGGTCTCCGTCGGCGTGGGTGTTGTGGCGTCTTCGGCGGGTGTTTCGGCGGTGGTTTCCTCGGTGGGCATTTCTTCGTCTGGGGCGGGTTCGCCCTCGGCGGGTGGCTCAAAGACCA
>CAZZNC010000028.1:0-2584 GCA_964655405.1 uncultured Anaerolineaceae bacterium
AGGCCGGGCGCGTTTTTTACCAGGCCAGCCCGCTTGACAACTTCGCCCCTGCGCAAATCACCGCTTGGCACATGCCGCTAGGACGCTACCAGTCCGCGCGCGAGGAATGGGAACGGATGCCGCCGGACTTTTGGAACAGCGTGCCGGAGATCGTGGAAGTGGACTCCACACGGCTGCGGCTCACTGTCACGGGGCATGAAGCCTTCGCGCTGATGCAGCAAGATCGTGACGTGCCCGACCGCGTGCATTTGTATCTGTGGACCAAGCGCCCACTGAGCAGCTTATTGCTAATGGCCGTGCGCGACTGGACCGCCCAACATGACTACCGCGAGATCGCCACGTTCGTTTGGGACTATATGCTGCCGCAATTGGAGGTTGAAACCGAGCGCCTAGCGCGTACTCAGCACCTTTACAGCCGCTCGGTGTAAGCGTTCAACGCCCCCTGATTCCCGAATGGGAACGCGCATAACCGCCGGTCAACAAGCGATACGCCAAAGCCATGAAGGACTGCGGCTTGCGCAAATCGGCGACGTAAAGGCGCACGTCGGGCGGCAGTTGCTGGCGGCGCTCGCTGTTCGGGTCGGCGAGTTCGTCGGCCACGCGCCCCGACCCGCGTACCGTCACGATGGGATTGCCCTGCGCCGCGTGGCGTTGCACCTCATCGAAGACAATGCCCCCGCCGTTGATCACCAGCGCAAAGCCCGTGCGCCGCGAAGCACGCAGCAAACCCACGAGTAGCGCGGATTCCACGCCGAAAGCGTCCCCATCCACCAACACGAAATGCGTATGCGCGGGGTTGAGTGCCTCGCGTTCGCCGTCGGTAGGGCTGCCAGGAAAGCGCACAAAGCGATGCGGCGTCACGCCGACCAGCGGAAAGGTGGCGCGCGTCTGTTCGCGTGCCGCGCCCATCGCGTGCATCACGCCTACGTCCGTCCCCCCGTCGGCAATCAACACGTGATCCTGCTCAGCGAGCGGGATTAGGCCCTTGACGAGGAAATCTTGTACCACGCCCACCACATCCAACGCCATATTGCCTGCCCCACCGTGTATCGTCACCACGTGGCGATAGGGGGGCAGCCCCAGCGCCGCGAGCACATCCGCAGGTGGCGCGTCCGGTGCAACGTAAAGCGCTTGTGCATGGTGCGCCGTGTCAAAGGGAATGGTGAAAGGCTCTCCGTTCATAATCAATCCTCTATGCTCCGCCAACTCACATCTATAATTCCCATCGTAACCCCCACGAGGTACGTCGCACGCCCTAATTTTGCAGGGAAACAGCATCAAGGGTGGCGTGTCGTGCATTATACACTAGCGCAAATCTTTGTGCCGAAGCCAACCAGAGAAAATTTAGGCATTTCATACATTCCCTAACGCCGTAATAGTGCTACAATAATGGGCGGCTGCAAGGGTAGCCAGAAAAGAAGAAGGTGATAACCATGACCGAGATCGACCAAACAACACCAAAGCCCGTCAAGGACTTTTTACATACGCAAATGCACAATGTCGAACACCGCATCGAGCGGCTGCAAAGTGCGCTTGATGTATGCGGGGAGTGCCTGGAAAAAGACGGCCTGCAAGCAATGTTGCGCAACGCACAGATCGAACGCGATCTGCTCCAGGAACTCACACAAAACGATAGCCATTCCGCCGATAGCTTGGAAGCGCACTTGATCGCAGCGATTCAGCACAGCCATGACGATCTGCGCCGCCTGGCGGGCAGTTGGCACCGTGGCCACAAGACGCCTTCCGCCTATTGGGATACCGAGCTGCGTCAAGTGGTACTCACCGACCTGTTGGGCCGTCTCCACGCCTGGCAGGAAGGCCATCCCCTTTACCCGCCGGTGCGAGCACCGCGCCCCGTGTTGTTCTCCTCTTAGCGCAAAACGTGGCGGCGGGCGGCATAGATCATCAGACTGGCCGCCACCGCCGCGTTGAGTGATTCTGCCCCATCCACCATCGGAATACGCAGCGTTGTATGGGAAAGAGCGCGTGCCTCGTCGCTGAGGCCGTGCGCCTCTTCTCCAACGATTAACAGCGCTGGTTGCGACCAGTCGGCAGCGTCGTAAAGCGTCTGGCCGTTCATGGCGGCCAGATACACATGATGGTCGGGGAAACGGGTGCGCAGCGCGTCCCAACCCAAACGAGCCAGTGGCACGCGGAAATGCGCACCCATGCCCGCACGCAACACCTTGGGGTTGAAGGCGTCCACCGTGCTCGGTGCAAGCGCCACCAAAGGCACACCGGCTGCCGCCGCCGTGCGCAGCGCCGTGCCCAAATTGCCAGGGTCGCGCCAACCGTCGGCCACCAACACCAATTCCGGACGCTCCGGCACGGGCAGTTCCGGCCAGGGCAAAACCGCCAAGATGCCTTGCGGCGTTTCTGTGTCGCTCATCGCCTGCATCAGCGGCGGCGTGACCGGCAAACAAAACACGCCCGCCGCTTCCAAACGCGCCACCAACGCCCCCAGCAAAGGGCGCGCGACAAGCGCGTCTTCGGTAAAAAAAACAAAGTCCGGCTGCACTCCGGACATCCACACATCTTCCAGCAAACGCACGCCTTCCACCACCAAGCGCCGTTGCTTGCGGCG
>CAZZNC010000028.1:2594-13268 GCA_964655405.1 uncultured Anaerolineaceae bacterium
GCTTAACACGCTCGTTTTGCGGGCTGCTGATCACGCTCACGGCGCATCCTCCGGCGCTTCGTGTTGTTGCTGCCATTGGCTGGACATCAAGGCAAGTTGCTCGTTGAGCCGCAAGACAAGCGCGGGCAGCGCTGCGCGCCGGTAACATTCAAGGCCAGCGGGCAACAAGTCCAACGGGCCGCGCGCGACCGTCTCCATCACCAGCATACAACGGCTCCGCCATCCCGCCGCGCGCTGCTCCACGCGAAAACCGACGACCTCGTCCAGCGCGTAGCGCGTCGGCGTAGGCACACGGCGGCTGCGCACCTCGACCGTGCGCTCCAACAGATCGAAGGTCACAAACAACGTCGGCACAGGACGCGCACTCAGGCGCACAACCCCATACAGCGCCAACGCGCCAAGCAGCGCTCCCAACAAAGCCGCACGTCCGAACGGCCACACGTTGCTGCCGGCCAGAATCACCCCGACCCCGATTCCCCAGGCCAGTCCTCCGAACGCGCACCAAAGCCACACACGCGGTGTCAGCCAGGGCAAACGCGGCGTATAAGCAAAGACCGTGCGTCCGGCCTCTTCGTGGTCAGCAATGTAAATATGGGGCATGGCCTTTTTGCTCCCGCGCACAGCACCACAAATACGAAAAACCGGCGCACACGGGCAACCGGTTTTATCGCCGCACAACCGAGCGGAAAAAGCTAGGCGGACTGCTGCTTAGCCAGCTCGACGATCTTGGCAAACGCGAGGCCATCACGCACGGCCAAGTCTGCCAACACCTTGCGGTCCAGCTCCACATTCGCCAACTTTAGCGCGTGCATGAAACGGCTGTAGTTCATGCCGTTCATCCGTGCCGCTGCGTTGATGCGCGCGATCCACAAACGGCGCAAGTCCCGACGGCGCTGCCGACGATCACGATAGGAATACCACAGGCTCTTCATCATCGCTTCGTTGGCGCGACGGAAAAGCCGGTGTTTGGTGCCCCACTGCCCTCGGGTCAGCTTGAGCACTTTGTTGTGACGGCGGCGCGTCACAAAGCCGCCCTTTACTCGCATAGCTCTCGCTCCTTAGAACGCTCAGGCCGACGTATCCAGAAATTACGCCGGCGGATTTTGCTTGTAATGGCCCAGGTAGGGGGCCAAACGCTTGATGCGGCGCGCGTCTTTCGCGTTTTCGACACCCAACATGCGCGAGAACAAGCGCTTGGTACGTTTGGACGAACGCCGGCGCAAATGGCTTTTGCCGCCCTTGGTACGCACGACTTTTCCCGAACCGGTGACACGAAAACGCTTGGCTGCCGCCTTATAGGTCTTCAGCTTGTATTTCTTCGCCACGAGCCGCACTCCCTATAAACACGTGAGCACCGCACGACATCGGTGCGGCGCAAGTTACCGTTCATGGTCAGGCAACGGAGATCGCCCTCTTTGCCTGTCGTTACTTCTTTTCCGAAGCAGGGGCCAACACCATCAGCATGGTACGCCCTTCCATATTCGGGGATTGCTCGATCACGGCCACGTCGGAAAGCTCTTCGGCCACCTGATTGAGCATCTTGCGTGCGATTTCTGGATAGGTGATCTCGCGTCCCCGAAAACGCACACGCACCTTGACCTTCATGCCGGCTTCCAGCCATCGCCGCGCGTCGCGCACCTTGAACTGCAAATGGTGATTGTCAGTCTTAGGCCGCAAACGTACTTCTTTGACTTCGATTTGCTTTTGTTGCCGCCGTGCTTCGCGTTCCTTTTTGGCACGTTCATAGAGGAACTTGCCAAAATCCATAATTTTGCACACCGGCGGGTCAACATTTGGCGCCACCTCTACCAGGTCGAGGTCGCGTTCGGCGGCCATTTCCAATGCCCGTTGCAGTGGCACAACCCCCAAATTTTCGTCGGTGTCGGAGATCAAGCGCACTTCACGTGCCCGGATACGCTCGTTGACCCGGTAATTTCCTGCGCTGATGGCCCTATCCTTTCCTGCTTCAAACAAATACCTTTATGGTTGTGCAGTGTAGCATAGCGAGCCTGTTTCGTCAATAATTACACGGCGGAAATACGCGAGAGCTGCGCGAACATTCCCCGTGGCCAGACCAGTGTATACAGCCGTTGGTCACGCTGCGGTCACGCAGCACCTTTAACATTGCCCCTTGTGTAAAGTACCAAATCCCCCTATCCTTAGCAGCCTTAACGAAAGCTTCAGAGGAGAAAAAGCTGAAGATGTCGAAAAAGTGGCTCTACGTGTTTTTCGTGTTGCTGCTGGTTGTGCCGCTGGCGTTGGCCGCCTGTGGCTGGGACGAAGAAAAAGCCGCCGACTTGACCGAAACCTTTCAGTCCGAAAGTGGCCTTAGTATCCAATATCCGAATGGGTGGGTTGCCAAAGACAGCCCCCAAGGCGTCTTGCTCGCCAACAGCGAAGAGCTAGCCTCGCTGTTGGAATCGGCGCCCAACCTCCTCCAACCGCCGGAAGGCTCTGTCAGTATGCTTTTCGTCAATCCGGATGATATGGCTGCTCTGGCGGAAGAAGGCCAAACGCCCAAAGACATCGCCGAGCAGTTTGCCGACTTCAACGACGAAACCGGCGATGTCAAGGACAAGAAGATCGGCGAAAACGACGGCGCCACAGTTTCGATCAAGAGCAGCAAGAACAAGAACGAGGGTTTCCTGGCCGTCTGGCAGGACGGAGACACCATGTACATCGCCGTTGTGATGACCCGCGAGGGCGAACTAGGTAAATACGAGGATACCACGCTGAAGATTCTGGAAAGCGTCAGCTACAGCGCGCCTGCCGGTGAGGCTGGCGACGAAGGCTAAAGCCTGACCGCTTCCGCAACACATGCACGACGCGCCCTCGACCGTTCCATGTCGGGGGCGTTGTGCTTTCGCGCACGTCCCCGCCCCGCGCTATAATCCCCGCCCGACCCGATCACCACACCGAGGAGCATCTATGAGCTGGCAGCCGCTGCCCCCCACTCCCGCACAATGGGACGCCTTTGTGACGGCCCACCCGCGCGCGCACATCCTGCAACTGAGCGCCTGGGGTGCGCTGAAAAGCGCCTTTGGCTGGCAGGCGGAGCGCGTGGCGCTGGCCGACGCGAACGGACAAGTCGTGGCGGGCGCGCAAGTGCTTTTCCGGCGCTTGCCGCTGCGGCTGGGCACGATGGCGTATATTCCCGCCGGCCCGCTGGTGGACTGGACGGACGCGGCACAAGTGCGCGCGCTGCTCGCCGCCATTGACGGCGTGGCACGCCGCCACCGTGCCGCGCTGCTGAAGATCGAGCCTGGGTTGGGGCTGGCGGGCGTGAACTTCACCGCACACGGTTTTCGCCCCAGCCCGCAGACCGTCCAGCCGCCGCGCACGGTGGTTTTGGACTTGCGCGACGACGAGGACGCCATCCTCGCGCGCATGAACCAGGGCACGCGCCGCAACATCCGCAAGAGCGCGCGCTTCGAGGTACAGATCCGCGAAGGGACGCACGCAGACGTGGCGCGCTTTTGCGCCATGATCGCGGAAACGGGCACGCGGGCCGGTTTTGGCGTGCACACCTGCGCTTACTACGAGCGCGCCTACGCGCTCTTCGTGCCCAGCGGACACGCCGCGCTGTTGATGGGCAGCTACGCGGGGCAAGACCTGGCGGGCGTGATGGTTTTTGCGCTGGGTGACTGGGCGTGGTACTTCTACGGCGCGTCGTCGTCACGCGAGCGGCAGCGCATGGCCTCCTACGGTGTGCAGTGGGCGGGTATCCGTTGGGCCAAGACGCGCGGCGCGCGCTGGTACGATATGTACGGCGTGCCGGACGCCGAGCCGGAAGTGCTGGAAGCACAGTTCCGCGAACGTTCCGACGGACTTTGGGGCGTGTACCGCTTCAAACGCGGCTGGGGCGGGGAGGTGATGCGCAGCGTCGGCGCCTGGGATCGCCCATATAGCCGCGCACTTTACGCGGCCTACACATTGGCGCTGCGCTGGATAGGCCGCAAAGGGGGCGCACGATGATCACACCGACCGCCGTCACCGAACGGGCGCAGTGGAACGCGCTACTGCGCGCGCTGCCGTGTGCGCACGTGCTGCAAACGTGGGAATGGGGCGAATTCAAGCGCGTGGAAACCGGCTGGCAGCCGGAACGCTTCATCTATCGGGACGCAGCGGGCGAGGTGTGCGCGGCGGCTTCTGTGCTCACGCGGCGGGTCGGCCCGCTGCGCGTGATGTACGTGCCCAAAGGCCCCGCACTGGACTACAGCGACGCGGAAACGCGCGACGCCGTGCTGAACCACCTGGAGCAGTTGGCGCGCGAACGCGGCGCAGTTTGGCTGAAGATCGATCCCGACGCGGTGCGCGGCACGGGTATTCCCGACGGCAGCGATCCCGACCGCCCTCCCCACGACGATCCGACGGGGCAGGCGCTCGTGGCGGCGCTGGAAGGACGCGGCTGGCGCTTCAGCGCCTCACAGGTGCAGTTCCGCAACACGCTGGTGCTGGACTTGCGCCAAAGTGAAGAGGCGCTGCTCGCGGGTATGAGCCAGAGCACCCGACGCAAAATTCGGCTGGCGGACAAACGCGGGGTACACGTGCGGCTCGCCGACCGCCCCGACGATTTGCGCACACTTTACGACCTCTACCGCATCACCGGCGCGCGGCAAGGTTTCCTCATCCGCCCGCTGGACTATTACCGCGAGGCATGGGCGCGCTTCATGGATGCGGGTCTGGCAACGGCCTTTTTGGCCGAGTGGGAAGGGCAAGCGCTGGCCGGATTGGTGCTTTTCCACTTCGGCCCGAAGGCATGGTATTTTTACGGCATGAGCAGCAACGCCGAACGCCAACGGATGCCCACCTATGCGCTGCAATGGGCGGCCATCCGTTGGGCCAAGGCGCACGGCTACGGGACGTATGACTTTTGGGGCGCGCCGGACACGTTCCACGAAAGCAACCCGATGTGGGGCGTGTACCGCTTCAAGGACGGCTTCGGCGGGCACGTAGTGCGCCATATCGGTGCGTGGGACTACGCCCCACGTCCGGCGCTGTACTGGGCCTATGAACACGCGATGCCGCGCGTGTTGGCGGCGCTGCGCGCGTTGCGGCGCGGCTAGAGCGCGTGGTGTATCCGCACAGCGTCGCGGTGTAAAAAGACGAGACGGGCTTCGGATAGAATACCCGCTTGCGCCGGAAAGAGCGTGAAAAAGGCCGCGTCCGTCACGTTGAGAAACCAACTCTTGGCAGCTTCAATAAAATCGCTGACCAGCGCGTCCGCGCCCAGGTGAAAATTGCCCTGGATGACGTAGTGCGACGTATACGCAGCCATGCGCTCAGAGCGCGGCTTGAGGCCGACATCTTCTTGCGAAAACTCCTCTTGGAACGCGATCACCTGACAGGCGGTTTTGCGCAAGAAAAGCTCCGGCACATGCACGCTCCGCGCCGGATTGCCTTGCTCCAAGCCGTAAAGCGAAGCGTCATGCAGCGAAAGCACGGGGCGCTGCTCGTCGTTGATGTACGTTTGCAGCATTCCGCGCACGCGGAGCGTGCCCTGCGCCATATACCCGGGCAGCAGCACCGTCGCGGAAATTTCGCGCACATTGGCGGTTTGTTCAAAAAAGCTCATGGACTTCTCCTCTCTTGGTCAAAGTTCGTGATGGGCCGGACGCCGAAAATGTCCTTCCATCCCGCAACGCATCGATCCCGGGGATCCGTTTGTGCGGCTGGGGACGGGGCGCGCCGCCTGGCCGTGCTCTCCGCACGGCCTACGCGCGGCATAAGCCGCGCGTTGCGCGCTGACCAGCGCGCGGCGGCGCGCCCGCGACGCTCGCGGGGCAAAAATTCACTTTACGGCGTGTTTTCCCCCTCCGTTGCGTTCGTGATCGTAAAGAGCACGCCAGCCCCACGCCCGTACACCTCCGGGAAGTAGAATTCCTGCGCGGTGGGCGGGATCACGTTATACTGCCCCGCCAGTGACGGACGCAAAACATACGTCAGTTGATACGTTCCGGCGGGCAGGTAGGGCGCGTAGAAAACGACCTTCTCGTCGCGCATCTCCACTGTGGAGAAGTACCACCAGCCCCAGCCGGTGCTGAGCGGACGCTCGCGCGTGATGCGCGGCTGCGTGCCGACCAGGCTTTCGGTGAGCAGTTGCGGGTTGACCGCGTCCGCACCGGCGGGCAGCGGGTCTTCCACCACCACATAGTGCAGCGTGCTCGGCACGATCAGCGTCACCGTCACGCGCACCGGCTGTCCCACTTCCGCTGCCGTGATCGGCGTCTCGTCTGCGTCGTCGGCCAACGTGTAAACGCGCTGCACGATGATGCCGCGATCCAGCGGCTGCACCTCGCTCACCGGCAAGAAGACGCGCAAGTGCGCGGTGTAGTAGAGGTTGCCCTCGCCTTCCGTGCGGCTGAACGTCAAGCGGTTGGCCTGGTCGTGCAACAAGTCCGCCACCTGGATCACCAGCTCCTCGCGTTCGCGCACGTTCTGCTCGGTGGCGGTGTTGTCCGCCAACGGCAACGGCTCGCCGTTGAGCGTGGCCGCGAACGTGTAGTCCGGATGCAGCTCATTGGTGATCACCATCCACTCGGAAAGCGCCATCACCGCCCAGGCGGTCTCTTGCGTCGTCTCCCAGTGGTCGCCCTGGCGCGCCACCATCAGCCAGCGCACCACGTTGGGGATGAGCTGATTTTGCGGGTCAATTCGCATCAGCGCAAGCAGCCCCAGCGCGGTCGTGCGCGTGTCCGTGCTCCAGTTCCAACGGTCGGCGTAGCTTTCTTCCCAGTGCGCGCCCGTTGCGCTGACTACCAGCGCGTTGCTCAGGTCGTTGACCAATTCCGTCGCGCGGCTGTCGTTGGGCGCGGTCATGTGGAACGTCAGCGCCAGATAGGCGCGCGCGTCCAGGTTCATGTTTTCCCGCTGGTCAAAGAGCAGCACCGCCTGCTGATAGTTCGTGTGACCGGCGCGCGTCAGCGCATAGAGCAAGAACGCCTGCCGGTTCAGCTCCCATTGCGCGGCTTGCGCACGCGGCGCCATGATGCGCCCGCGCACGAACTGCGCCGCCCGCTGGATCGTCGTTTCTTCGACGGAAATGCCGTAGTCGCGCGCCTCGGCCAGCCCGATCAGCGCGTAGGCGGTCACCAGCGGGCTGCTTTCGTCGGAGGCAAACCAGCCCCAACCGCCGTCGGCCTTCTGTTGGCTATAGAGCCGTTGCAGCGCGTCGTTGACGGCCACTTCCAGCCGCGCCTGCAAGACCGGATCGCTCACGCCGAGCCGTTCCAACGCGCGCAGCGTGACGATGTTCGGCAAGAAGCGGCTGATCACCTGCTCGGTGCACAGGTAAGGATAGTTTTGCAGCCAGGTCAACCCGTCCACCGTCACCGCCGCCAACGAACGATCCAATTGTACGGTCAGCTCGCCATCGGTCACGTCGAAGCGGCGCGGCAACACAATCGCCTCGGTGCGGCTGTCTGCATCCGGCCCGTTGAGCGTCCCTGCCGTGCCGACCGTTTCCGGCACTTCGTACTTATAGACGGGGATGGGCGCGCCTTGCGTCACGGTCGGCTTGCTGGCGTCCGTATAGCGTCCGTCCGCCGCGCTGACCGAAAAGACCGTGTCCACCTCTGGCACGTCGCCGATCTCGACCGCCCAGTCCACACGGGCGCGGCCCTGGGCGGGCACGGTGACCTCCTGGGACGCTTCTACTCCGTCGGCAAAGCTGAAGCCCGTTCCTTGCAGCGAAACGACCGCTTGCACGTCGGCGTCCGTGTTGTTGTTGACCACCGCCGCGAGCGTAGCTTTGTCGCCCACCACGAAGAAACGCGGCGTTCCGGGGCGAATCAAGACCGGTTTGGTGCTGAGCAGGTCAAAAGTCGTTTGGCCTACCAACATGCGCTGATCCTCGTCACCGCTCGTCACGGCGCGCACGTCCAGCCGCCAGGTGGTCAAGTTGTCCGGCAGCGTGACGCTGAAGTGCACCGTGCCGTCCGCGTCTGTGACCAACGCAGGCTCCCACAGCGGGGTGTCTACGAACTCTTGACGCACCTCAAAGAGGCCCGCCATGCCGCCGCCACCGCCGCCGCCTCCCTTGACCGTGTCAATGATGGTCTGCGTCATCTGGTCTACGCTGACGGTGAGGGCGTTGGCCGTGCGCACAGCCAAGCCGCGCTCGTAGTAGAAGAAAGGCAACAGATCGGGGCTGTTGGGGGCAGCGATGCTCAGCACGGCCAGGTCGGTCATGCCCACGCCCACCTCGGCCCCTGCCACCGGATCGCCTTGCCAGTCAGTAGCGCGCACGGTGAAGTCCACTTCGTCGCCCGGACCGGCGAACTCACCTCCGGCCACGTCAATGCTGGGCGTCACTTCCAAATGCATCACCAAACGGCTGGTGTCTACCGGCAAGTTCACCAAACCCATGCGGAAAGCTGCCGTCGGGTTGGTATCGTCCACGCCCTTGACCAGCGTCACGCTCACGAAAACGTTGGGCGCGTAATCTTCCACAATCGGCACTTCGTAAACCGTGCTGTTGCTTTCCAGCTTGAGCACCTCATGGGAAAGTATGTCGCCCCGCTCCACCGTGATCAGCGCGTAGGCTTCGCCCTGCCAGGGGCTGGGGATCAGGATTTGCGCGGTGTCGCCGATGGCGTATTCGTCTTTGTCCGTGATGAGCTGGATGCGGTTGCTGTTTTCCTGGCGCCAGCTCACATACTCGCGCCCGCTCACCCACATGAACGCGCTGGAGCGCACCTCGTTGCCGCGCGAGTCGGTGGCGGTGGCGTAGATTTTATAGACGCCACCGCTGGGCGGCACGAAACGCAACTGTGCCAGGCCGTCCGCGTCGGTGGTGAGCGTGCCGCTGCTGCCTTCGACCGGCTCTTCCTTCACGTCCCACGTCCAGATCGTGTTGCCGTACTCGTCCTCTTCCTGGACGTTGTACCATTCGCGTTTGACGACTTCGTAGTGCACGTCTTGGTCGGCCACCGACGCACTTTCCCAGTCCACCGCCAGCACGTTGACCGCGCTTTCCTGGCCTGCAAAGCCGATGTAGTCCTCCGGTTGCAGTCCCACATAGACCAGGCCCTGATGCACCACCACCTGCGCACGCCCCGCGACCATGCGGTCGCTTTCGTCGGTGACGCGCGCCTCGATGGTATACGTTTGGCTGTGGCTTTCTTCGCCCAAGTCGGCGGGCAACTCGATCATAAAGCGCCCGTCGGCGTCGGTCGTACCTTCGCCCTCGGCAATAGCCTCGGCATACGCGCCATAGTAGGATGGCGCGAAAAGATCGTAATCCACATCGTCGAACGACCAATAACCGCTCTGGTCGCCTTCGTAGCGGAAATAGTAGCTATCCGAAAGCACGCTGTAGTCCACACGCGCGCCCGAAACCACTCCGCCAAAGAAATAGCGGCTTTCTACCAACACTTGGATCGTGTCGCCTTGCACAACCTCGTCTTGCTGGGGCAACACGTCCACTTGGAACTCCGGCGCGCGGTATTCTGCGACCGAAAAACCAGTCCTAAAGGTGCGCGCACCGTCGTCATCGTTTAGCGTAGCCGAAAGCATGTAGTATCCCAACGGGGTATCGTCGGCCAGCTCCAACGTGCCGCTGAACGATCCTTGCGGCGTGAGCGGCAGCCATTTGTCGAAAACGAGATCGCCCACATCGTCGTAAATGTTCACTCTCACCCGCGAGGCGTCCATCAGGAAGTAGCGCGTATCGTCTTCCCCACGCACCACACCCTTGAAGTACACCGGTTGCCCGGGACGATAGATCGGACGGTCGGTGTACAGATAGATGGTGTGGTCAGGCAGCTCGTAGTCCATGTTGATATCGAAATTCCAGCTGCTGATGCCCTCGTCCCAGTAGCTGGACGTAAAGCCGAAGCGTTCACCGTCCTGCACCACCGCGAAAAACGTCCCGGAAAAATCATTGTCGGCCAGGGACATATCCGACTTCGCCAAGCCGTCCGCATCGGTCATCACCCTGCCCAACGGGTGGAAATCCCCGTCGTAAAACTGCACCGGCACGCCCACGACCGGCTCGCCGGTCTGCATGTCGGTCACCCAGGCCATCAGGGTATGCGCGCCCTGCTTGAACGCCACATTGACCGATTGCACCACCAAAACAGTGCGTTTGGGTTTGGTATCTTGGTCGAATTCCGGTGCGGTGATCTCCAGGTAGTACACACCCGGGGGCAGCGCCGACGGCAGCGCGTTCTGTTCGGCGCTTTGCGGCAAGTTCGGATCCGGCGGCACAACGCCAAATGGCTCGATGTAGTAGGTATCCGCGTCGCCTTCGGCGACCCAGCCCTGCGAGCCGTCGTCCAGCAACACCTGCCACCACAAATAGCTGGCCTCACACACCGGCCCGCTCACGATCAACGTGGTGGTGCCGGGGTCGAGCCGCGCCAACACTTCCGCCTGCAACGACGGTTGGATGCGCACGTTGAGCGGGCGCGGGTCGTCTGCGCTAACCGTGATGACCTCGCCCACCTTGACGCGCGAAACCGGCGCGCCCACGCACTCAACAGGCGTCGCGCCGGTGTCTTGTGTGGAAATATACAGCAGCTCGTAGCGGTTTTGATTGCGCGCTTCGCTCAGCGGCACAGACCAGCGGCGCAGCAAGTTTTGCGACACAGGGGCAAAGTCCTCGCGCCAATAGCCGTATCCGTTGGCGCCGGTGATGCGGGCGAGTGGGACTCAGGCCCAGTGGGCGATTCT
>CAZZNC010000029.1:0-13120 GCA_964655405.1 uncultured Anaerolineaceae bacterium
GGACGTGCAAATCCAGACGGCGCTGGCGGCCCAAGTTGCCATCGCCATCCACAACGCACGGCTTTTCACCGCTGAGCGCAAACAACGCACCTTGACCGAAGCGCTGCACGACATCACCAAGACGCTCAGCGGCACATTGGAATTCGACGAAGTGCTCGAGCGCATCTTGCAAAACGTGGGCAAGGTGATCTCGCACGACGCGGCCAGCATTATGCTGTTGGACGCTGAAGCGCAGATCGCGCGTGTGATGAGCCAACGCGGATTCGAGCGTTACGGGCTGGCCGAGTGGTGGGCTACGCAGCACATCATCGTCGCCAACGCGCCGGATTTGGTACGCGCCATCCAAAGCGGCGAGCCACAGCTGATTTCCGATACTCACGCCACGCCTGAATGGACATACATCCCCGAAACGCACTGGATACGCTCGCATGTCACCGTGCCTATTCACCAAGAAGACCGCGTGATCGGTTTTTTGATGCTGGAAAGCGCCACCCCGGGCTTCTTCCAACCGGAACAAGAGAACGTGTTGCGCGCCTTCGCCGACCAGACCGCGCTGGCTATCCACAACGCACAGCTTTTCACCGCTGAGCGCGAACAACGCACCTTGGCCGAAGCGCTGCGCGACAGTGCCCGCGCCATCAACAGCACGTTGGAATTCGACGAGGTGCTCGACCGCATCTTGCAGAACTTGGGCAAAGTCGTGAGCTACGATGCGGCCAACGTGCTGCTAGTGGAAGGGGACGATGTGCGCGTGGCACGTCGTGCCCCTGTGCCTCCCACGCCAGAAGAACGCACCTGGTGGGCACAATTCCGCTTTTCGCTTGCCAAAACGCCGAACTTGCAGCACGTCGCCGTCACAGGGCAAGCGGTCGCCTTACCCGATGTGCGCACCTACGACCTGTGGGTAGGCGTGCCCTACGTGGAACACATCCGCTCGCACGCCAGCGCCCCCATCCGCTACGGTGAGGACACCATCGGCTTTTTGACCATAGACAGCAACACGTCCGGCTTTTACACCCACACCCACGCCGAACGCCTGCAAGCCTTCGCCGACCAAGCCGCCGTTGCCATCCGCAACGCACAGCTTTTCGCCACCGTGCGACGCCATGCCACCGACTTGGAACAGCGCGTGCAAGAACGCACCCACGAACTGGAAGCCCGTCGCGCACAACTCCAAGCCATTTTGGACTCGATCACCGAAGGCGTGATCTACGACGAAAAGTTGTCCGTCAAGTACATCAACCGCGCCCTGATACAGCTCACCGGCTATCGGCAAGACGAGCTGCGGGGCTATCTGATGCCGCTGCTGGCACGTTCTGAAGAAGAAATCAGCGCCTTGATCCAGAACATTTACGAAACGCTCGAAAACCATTCGGTGTGGCAAGGCGAAGTGCGCGCGCGGCACAAAAACGGCAGAGAATTCGACGCCGCGCTGACCGTTACCGAAGTGTGCAACATAGAAGGCGCCGTGCAAGGTACCGTTAGCGTGTTGCGCGACATCAGCCGCGAAAAAGCGCTGCAAGAACAAAAAGACCGCTTCCTCGCCTACGCTTCCCACGAGCTGCGCACCCCGCTCGCCAACATCAAAACGCGGCTGTACCTCTTGCGTCACCAACCCACCCATGCCGCCCGCCATTTGGCCGTGTTGGAGGAAGTCGCCAACGGCATGTCGGAGCTGGTCGAGAGCCTGTTGGACATCACACGCTTCGAGCGCGGGGTTATCGTGTTGCACACGCAAACGATCACCTTCCAAGAAGTCGTGCAACAAGTCGCCGAAGTGCAACAGGCCGAAGCCGAAGCCAAAGCCATCACCCTGACCGTAGACGCGCCCGACACGCCCCTGTACATTGAGGCCGACCCGCCACGGCTTCGCCAAGTGCTCACCAATTTGGTGATCAACGCCATTCACTACACACCCAACGGCGGCTCGGTGCGCGTCTCATTGGCCCCCGACCCGAAAGACGAAACCTGGATCGAGTTGCGCGTGCAAGATACGGGCCAGGGCATCGCTCCGCAATACCTTCCGCACATCTTCGAGCCGTTTTTCCGCGCCGGAGAAGAAACGCAACACGGCGCAGGTTTGGGGCTGACCATTGTGCGAGAAATCGTGCGCCTGCACGAAGGCACACTCCACGCGGAAAGTGAATTGGGGCAAGGCAGCACGTTTATAGTACGACTGAAGCGCGTGCGTGGCGCTCCCGCGACCGAAAAATAACTTTGGCGTTGCGTTTTTTTTGAAGAGTCCAGGAGGTATTTTGATGCGAGAGGCAGTGATCGTTGCCATGACACGCACAGCAGTCGGGCGAGCCAAAAAAGGCACAACCCGCGACGTGCGCCCTGAGGATTTCGCCATTCCGGTCATCCACGAATTGCTACGCCAAACCCAAGACAAACTCGACCCGACGCAAATTGACGATCTGATCATCGGTTGCGCTATGCCGGAAGGCCCGCAAGGGCTGAACATCGCGCGCCCTGTCGGTTTGCAAGCCGGTTTGCCGGATAGCGTGCCAGCCATGACGGTCAACCGCTTTTGTTCCAGCGGCCTGCAAACCATCGCCATCGCTGCCGAACGCATCATAGCGGATGGCGCCGATGTCATCATGGCGGGCGGCGTGGAAACCATGTCGCTCGTGCCCATGACCGGCTTCCGGCTCAGCCCATACTACGAAAGCACCTTCAAGCGGCCAGAAATCTATATGGGCATGGGGTTGACGGCGGAACACGTGGCGGAAAAGTACAACATCTCGCGCGAAGACCAAGATCAGTTTGCCTATGAAAGCCACGCCAAAGCGGTTGCCGCAGCCGACGCAGGCAAGTTCCAAGAAGAGATCGTGCCGGTGACGTTCCGTCGCGTGACGCTACGCGACGGCGTGCGCCACGCGGAAGCGGTCATTTTCCAAAACGACGCGCATTTGCGCCGCGATACCAGCGTAGAAGCCCTTGGCAAGCTCCGTCCGGTCTTCAAACAGGGCGGCACGGTCACGGCGGGCAACTCCAGCCCGCTCAGCGACGGCGCGGCGGGCGTGGTGGTGATGGAAGCGCAAACCGCCGCGCGGTTGGGCTTCGAACCCATTGCGCGCTTCGTGGGCTTCAACGTGGCGGGCGTCCCGCCGGAGATTATGGGCATCGGGCCGACGGTTGCCGTGCCGCGCGTGCTGAAGCGCACCGGCCTTTCGCTGGACGCCGTCGAGCTGATCGAACTGAACGAGGCCTTTGCAGCGCAATCGCTGGCTGTGATCCGCGAGCTGCACCTCAACACTGCGATCGTCAACGTCAACGGCGGCGCCATTGCGCTGGGGCATCCGTTGGGTTGCACCGGCGCCAAGTTGACCGTGCAATTGCTGCACGAAATGCACCGACGCGGCAATCGTTACGGCATGGTCACCATGTGCATCGGCGGCGGACAAGGGGCCGCCGGCATTTTCGAGCGCCTGTAAACGAACGCTCGCCGCCCCGACAACCAGACGGGGCGGCGAGCGTCGCGGGCGCGCGTTGTGTACGCTTTCAGCGCACGGCGCGCCCGCAGTTCCAAACACGCCCGTCGGAAACTACGGCGTGTCGTTATAAACCCGATAGCTGATCCAGATCGTCCCCCCTTGACGGTTGTCAATGCGCAACACTGCGCGTTCCCCTTCCGCCGTGTACATGCCGAAAATCGCGCCGGCGAGCACTTGCGACGAGCCATAGCCGGTGGTGTTGTTGACCACGGCAGGCGAAAGCATGTCGTAATGCACCGCGTCGTAGGTTGTGCCCGTCAGCAATCCGATCACCGAGCCGTTGAGCATACTCAAATTCGAGCCGTCCCACTGCAAATCTTGCGTGCCGCCGTAAAGATCCCATTGGGTAGTTGGGTCGAGCTGGATGCCCGACTGATTGGCATACAGCGGATAGTCCACGCGGTAGGTGATGTTGTAAAGATTGTTCTGTTCGTTGGACTCGGCCACATCGTTGTTGAGGTCGGCCACCACCGCCACTTGGTAAATGCCGGTCGCCGTGCCCATCGTGCCGCTGAGCTGCACTTGGGTCGTTTGACCGCCCGCCAGCCCGTCAACGTGTGCCGACGTGTAGACCTCGCCGGGTTTCCACGTGGCGGCCACCGCGAACTGTCCGGCTGCGCCGCCGCCGCCGTTGCGCACAGTGACGGTGGCGGTGAAAGGCTTGCCTGGGATAGGCTGCGCCGGATTCAGGATCACCGTGTCGATCACAATATCGGGGTTGGGCGACAACGTGGCCGTGGCCGTAGCAGCAGGCGTCGGCGTGGGCGGTGGCTGCACAATAGAAACTTCGCTGATCTCGCCCAAAATGGTCACATATTCAGCCTTCACCCAACCGATGCCGCTCTGGTAATCAATCACCAGCCACGTGTAATCGGCCACCGCGCCCAATACGCGGTATTTTTCGCCCTTCTTGACCTTCCCGATCTTGTCGTACTCAAAGCCCGGGCCGGTGCGCACGTTGAGCGTGTCCACGGCCACCTCAATCCACGTGCCTTCCAGCGTGGCAGTGGGGTAAGGCGTGTTGGTAGGGGTAACGGGCGTCGGCGTGAGCGTCGGTGTGGGCGGCGGCCCTCCGCGATCTTCAACCGCAAGACGGCGGGCATCGTCAAAGCGCGCCACGACGGTCGGGCCACCATGCGGCCCCAGTTGGTAAACCACAGCCAACCGCGACAAGTCGCCGTTGCCGAATTCCAACGGGTGCAGCACGCCTTGCACCAAACTTTGCGGCGGGCTGTGCAAAATGGCGTCGAAAAGCGCGTCGGAAGCAGGGCTGCCCGCGCTCAAAATGGCCGCACGCAAGAACCACACTGCATCATAAGCCGCCACAGAAAGCGAGTCCGGCACCTGGCCGAAAGTCGTCACATAATCATGCAAAAAGACCCGTGAAGCACGCGCAGGGTCGGCAAAGCTCCAAGCGTCCATGCCCAGCACACCGCCCGCCAAGTGATCCGGCAATACGCCCATTTGGGCGGCTTCTTCGGCCTGGCGATAGGCAAAAACGCCCTCCCAACCCTTTTCGCGCAACATGCCCAACAGAGCCGCCGCATCTTCCGGCGCGCCCCACATCACCACCGCGTCCGGCGTTTCCGGCAACAGGCGCTCGGCTTCCGCGAGCAAACGTTCGCCGTCCGGCAACTGGACTTTGTCCACCACGTTGGCGCCTGCTGCGCTCAAGGCCGCCTCGAAAGCCAACATCGCCTCGGTGTGTGCAACGTCCGTTTGCACAACGGCCACCGTCGCCACGCTGCGATCTTCGACAAGATACGTAGCCAGCGCATAGCTGTAAATGTGCTCCGGCGCGCGCACGCGGAAGATGTGGTCGGTCTGGTCGGTGTCGGTCAAGTCATCCGCTGTAGCAGCAGTCAACACCGGCACGCCCGCGCTCCCCAGCGCGAGGACGGTTTCCTGCGTGATTAACGCATTGTCGTCCGGCCCCAGCAACGCCACAATGCCCTTGTCGAGCATATCTTGGACTTGAGTGGGCAGCGTTTGCGCGGTCGGTTCACGGTCCAAAACCAGCAGTTTGAAGCGGTAGATCGTGCCATCGGCGGCTTTGAAGCCCCCCACAGCGTCAATCTGTTGGATGGCAAGCTGCGCCCCTTGTGCGGCGGGCGTGTCCGCCGTGCCCATGTAGGCGATGCGCAACGTGACCGCCGTTTGCGTGTCCGGCGCGGCAGTGGCTAAGGGCGCGGCCAACACTGCAACCAGCACAAGCGCCACCGTCAGCGTCAGGGCACGCCAGCGCCGCGCCAGCGCACCACCGGATGTCGTCGCGTGGTGTGTCATCAATCCCTCCTGATCCTTCCAAGCCCGCGCCTAGCCGCCAAGCGGAGCGTGCGTGCGCGTCGCGGGGTGTCCTCTGCGAGCCGATTTGCTTTATTATAGTCGCGCCTGCCGCTTTGTGCTGCACGCCCCGCCGGTGGCCGATGGTACGGCGGTACGCCCCCCACTTGTGCAAAGCGCGCATCAATGCGAGAATGCAGCATGATAAAGGGTCAAGCGGGGCGTGGAGGATGCACCATCTTCCTCAGGAGGGCGCGAGTGGACTACAAGCGCTACAAGCACAGGAGCTTACAGCACCTGGTGGAGCGTGCGCTGCGTCGTAACACATTCACCGCCACCCAACCTATTCGCGTGATCGTGCGCGAAGGCGCGATCTGGCTCTATGGTTCGGTCAGCCATGCCGACATGATCCCCGAAGCGGTCGCAGTGGCAGAAGCGGTCGCCCCGTCGGTGCGTGTTTACAGTCGGCTACGGGTGCGCAGCGTGCGCGTCTGAGCCAACGTGGCTCGGCGCTGCAAAACGCAACGCCCTCATGCGCAGCACGGGAGCGTAGGCCGGACGACGTCTATTGGCGCGCCGACGCTAGGGAGCAGTCGGCGCGCTGTAATACTGGAGCAGCGCAGTGGCAAGGTCCGGCAAACAGGGCGTCACATCGTACCATTGTGCGCCCGTTCCCACGCTCCACAAGTGAAAGCCCTTCACATACGGGTCGGCTTCCAATTGATAGGTATATTGCACCACGTCCCGAACGATCAGATCGCAAGGGGGCATAATCGTCCCGCCACCGACGCCCATTTCTGTGATGTAAACGGGCAAATTGGCCGCTTCCGGCAGAGCTTTCAGCAAATGCTCGTGCAAGATGCGATGGCGGCGCGTTAACCACACGTCGGACTCAGAAGCGGGCAGATCGTCAGCCGCACTATAAACATGGAACGCCACCCCATGTGTGCGCCCGGGCTGGCAAGGATGCTCTGCGGCGTAACGATAAGCCGGCAAAAGTGCGTCCAGATCGCTCGGCTCCGGTTGGCCGCCGGAAAACGAGAAGAGCAACAAGCAGCGGCCCTCTTCGTTTGCCAAGCGCATCATCTCGATAGAAAAATCCACCAACCACTCAACCGAGGGGATACACTCGTTGATGTATTCGTAGTAGTCCGCGTTCACCTGATCCCAATAGCCCTTATAGCCCGCGTACCAACGCCGCGCCAGCTCGGCGGGGTCGGGCAGGTTGTTGGGGTCTTGCAACTGCTCATAAGACGCGGGACAGTCCCAGTTTCCGACGGGGTTGTGCAACGAACGGTAGACGATCACCGTTTCCGGCGAAATGCGCTTGATCTCGTCGAGCAACCCTTCGGTGCTGTTCAGCCCCTTGACCGTGCCCAACGGAACACCCGCATCGTGCATTTGGCGCACAAAAGCAAGCACCTCATCGTGGCGCGTGTCGTTGATGATGTGCAACCCCGCCAAGGTGCGCCTGGGCGTGCGTCCCAAAAGCACGTCGCAGGCCCAAAGCTCTTCCAATTGCGCTGTGAGCACGCCGTTTTCGTTCAGCGGCACCCACCCCGCCGCCGTGCGCACCCACAGCACACCGGTCGTGTCGGCCTGCACTTCCAACACGTTGAGCCATTCGCGCTCGAAAGTCGTGCCGATGGCCGGAGCGTTCGCGCTGGGTGCGTCGCGGAGTGCCAGTTGTGGCGTGGCGATCTGCACACGGCAAGGGCGCACCGAAACAGTAGCCGGAAGCGCGGTATGCAATGGCATCGGCGCATAATTCGGGCCGACGATGGGGCCAAATTGCAGATTGGAAACCGGCGTCAACGTGGGGGGCGGGGTCGGCGTAGCCTGGAGCTGCGCGCCCCTCGGCTGTGCCGTCGGTGTGGGCAACGTGCCCACCCCACCGCACGCGCCCCAAATCAAGGCGCCGCCGAGCAGCAGCGCCAAAAGTCCGAGTATGCGAAATGGAATTGTGTTCATAGGTGGAAGTGTACCCTTCCCTGTGAGCGCCTGCCAAAAAACGACCGCGACGCGCTAGCGGCGTGCCCGTCATGGCAAAACGGCACACCCGTCGGTGAGCGGCTCGGGCGTGCCCAGCCCGTCCGCCGAGACTGCGTAGATTTGATACGAGACCCCGCCGTCTTCAGTCGCGCCACCGCTGGTGAAGTACAGTTGTGACCCGTCCGCCGACCACTCCACATCGTCATAATAGCCCTGGTAGCGGGCAATACGCCGTAGGTCGTTGCCGTCCACATTGACCACGTAGATCGTCCCGCCGCCGGGTGGGTCAATGGTGATGTTGGCGAAGGCCAGCCGCTGTCCGTCCGGTGACCAGCGCGGGCGTGTCCAGATCGGCCCTTCGGGGATCGGAGCGTGGATCGTCACCTGTTGGCTGCCGTCGGTCAGCGCAGTGACCAAACGCGCGTCCCCGTAGGTGTTGACCACGTAGGCCAGATGCTGATTGTCCGGCGCAGGAATACCGAAGCCGTCTACCCAGCCACGCTCCGGCAGATCGGGCGGGAAGAGCGAACAGTCGCCAGAAACGATCAACGCGCCGAAACGCTGTTCGGGCGCAGCAGTTGGCGTGGGCGCGGCGCCCGCCGTAGGCAGCGGCGTCCCGATCACAGCAACGTCGAACTCAGCTTGGGCCAGCACATCCGCCGAGATCACGTCCAGCAACGTCAGCCGCAAGCGCACCGTGCCGCTGTCGCTCGTGTCTTCCGGCGAAACCGGCGCCACGACGCCCGTCCCCGCCGAAGAAATCCACAGCAAATCACGCGGCAGCTCCACATCCACCACCCGATCCCCGATCACCTGCTCGAAAACCAGATTGCTCAGCGGGGGGCGGTTTTTCACCTCCCACGTCACCTGCATCTGTACGCCGGCGGCCAATGTCGCGGCGTCGATGTTGGCAGGCTGCGCGGAAAAGGTGGCAATTTCCGGCGGCGCATCCACTTCAGCGTAAGGAATGACGACCACGCGCTCGTCCAACGTCTTGCCCTGTCCGTCCACCACCGCTAGGCGGTACATCGGCGGGCTGAAGGTCAGCGGGTGCGCGATCTGCACTTGGGTCACGCCAACCGGTGGCAGCGGGTCGGCACCGATGTCGAGTTTTTCCCAGTCGCCACCGTGATACACCTGCAACAGCACGCGGTGCGCGTCCGTCGCGTGTGCCACATGCCAATGCAGCGTCGCAGTGACCGTACCCGCCTCGGCGTCTTCCAACGTGATTTCGCTCACATCGCTGGTGAAAAGGAAAATCGTCGGGGGGAAGTTCCCTTGTGCGTGCGCAGCGGGCAACGCTCCCACCCCCAACGCCGCGATCAACACAACGATCAGTAGCTCTCGTTTCACGCGCTCACCTCCTCATTGTGCGCCCAGTATACGCCGACGCGCGTGCGTCTTGCCCAACGTTCGGCGGGCGTTTGCGCAACGCTATGCGGCGCGCGCGAGGTCAGCGCCCGCGTCAGCGTGGCGCTGGGCGACGTGCGCGCCAGACGGGGCGGGCGACGTGCAGCGTGGCTTTTTGCGCTGCGCGAGGTCGCCCCGCGCTCTACGCGCCCAAGATCGCTTTGATGCGTGCCGCGATCTCCGGCGTGATGCCCGGCACAGCGCACAACTCCTCCACACTGGCGCGGCGGATGGCCTTGATGTCGCGTCCGAAGGCCCGCAAAAGCGCTTTGCGCCGCTTGGGGCCAACCCCGGGCACTTGCTCCAACACGCTCGCCAAGCCCGCTTTGCGCCGACGGCGGCGGTGGCTGGTGATAGCGAAGCGGTGGGCCTCGTCGCGCACGCGCTGGAGCAAAAAAAGCCCTTCGCTGCGGCGCGGCAACAGAATCGAGCGCGAGCGCCCGGGCACAAAAAGCTCCTCGAACTGCTTAGCCAGCCCCGCCACCGGCACGCGATCCCGCAACCCGAACGCTTCCAGCACTTCCACCGCCACGCCGAGCTGTCCTTTGCCCCCGTCCACTAGCAGCAAGTCCGGCAACAGCCGCCACGTCTCATCGGGATCGCGCTTGCCAGGGGGCAAAGCTTTCGGCGCGGGATTTTCGTTCGCCTCCGCCCAGCGGCGAAAGCGCCGCGTCAGTGCCTCGCGCATCGCCTGATAATCGTCCGAACCCTCGTGCGTCACCGTGCGAATGTTGAAGCGACGATATTCGCCTTTGCGTGGCACACCACGCACAAAGACTACGCGGCTCGCCACAATCGCCGTACCCTGCGTGGTGCTGATGTCGTAACACTCAATGCGGTTAGGAGGGCGCGGCAAGCTCAGCGCTTCTTGCACCTCGCGCAGCGCGGTTTCTTGCTTCACGGCGTCCGTTTCCCACTGCGCGCGCAAGATGCCGAGCTTTTCGGCGGCAGTGCGCGCGGCCAGTTGCACCAACTCGCGCTTGTTGCCGCGCTGCGGCACGTGCAACACCACTTTGCGCCCGCCGCGCTTGTCGCGCAACCAACGTTCGATCACCTGCGCTTCCGGCACGTGTTCCGGCAAGATCACCTCATGGGGAACGTCGCTGGCCCCTTCGTAAAATTGCATCAAAAAGCTGGCGATGATCTCGTCCGGCGTTTCGCCTGCCGCCCCTTCCAGTGAAAAATACTCGCTGCCGACCAACCGCCCGCCGCGTATCAGGAACATTTGCACGACCGCGTCCCCGCCTTCCTGCGCCAGCGCGATCACGTCTTGGTTGGCGTTCACATCGGCGATCAGGCGCTGGCGAGCGGAAATTTGCTGCACCACCTGCAAGCGATCCCGCAAAATGGCCGCGCGCTCGAAGTCCAACTTCTGCGCGGCCTGCTCCATCTGCTGCCGCAGCTCGCTCAGCACCTCGCGGGCGTGCCCGCTCAGCACACGCAAGATGCCCTCGATGTTTTGCATATACTGCTCGCGCGTTTGCGCCCCGATGCACGGCGCGCCGCACAGCTTGATGTCGTAATAGAGACAAGCGCGCTCGTCCTGCCCCGTGATCTCGCGCGCGCAGGTCAGGTACGGGAAAGCCTTGCGCAACACGTCGAGCGTTTCTCGCACGCCGCCCGCCGACGTGAACGGGCCGAAGTAGCGGTTGCCGTCGTCGCGCTGGATGCGGCGCGTCATTTCCACCGTCGGAAACTCGTCGGCCAGCGTCACGCGGATATACGGATAGCGTTTGTCGTCCTTCAGCAACACGTTATACGGCGGCTGATGCTGTCGGATCAATTCCGCTTCAGTGATCAGCGCCTTGAGTTCGTCCCCCGTGAGGATGAACTGAATATCGGCCACGTGTTCGCGCATCCGCAGCACTTTGGGATCGCCGTTGGAAGGTTGAAAATAACTGCGCACACGGGAACGCAAGCTCTTAGCCTTGCCCACATAGAGCACCTGCCCGTCCCCGTCCATCATCAGATACACGCCCGGGGACGCGGGCAAATGCGCGAGAATTTCGCGGATGTGTTCGGGCGCTTCGTAATGACTCATCGTGCCTCACTGTTACCATTGGCGCCATTTATTGTGAACTTTGCCACAAATTCTTTGTTTTGTTTGGCGCTAAAGCGTTCTCGCAGTACAATGGGCGCATGGATACGAATAACTTTTCCCCACCACTGCGCTTTGCGGGCTGCGTCGTTACGAATATCGAGCAGGCCTATCGGAACTTGGAGCGCGTCTACGAGCACATGATTGCCCCATTGGGGCTGAATGTGCTGGAATGGTACGCTTTGCGTGCGCTCTATCGCCAGGATGGACTGAGTGCGTCACACCTCGCCGCTCAAGTCTGCCGTCATCCCTCGTCCATGACCGCCCTGCTGGACCGTATGGAGCAAAAGGGCCTGGTGCGTCGCAAGATCGCGCCGGAAGATCGGCGCAGCGTGCGCATCTTCCTCACCGACCAGGGCCAAGCACTGCGCGAACGGGTACTCACCGTTGCCGAGCGGCTCGAGCATCTGCTCGACGAGCAGATTTCGCCGGACGATATGCGCGTGTTTCTCCACGTGCTGAGCGTGCTCCAGCATTTGGACGTTTCCGCCGAGTGAGCGCCCGCCGCGGGGCGCGCCGCCGTGCGCCGTAAGGCGCACTACGCGCGGCGTGTGCCGCGCGTCAGCCGTGCTCCGCACGGCCAGGCGGCGCGCCGCCAACGAGCGTCCCGACCAACGCACGGAAATGCTCTCCGCGTGCGGCAAAGTCCTTGTACGCATCGAACGACGTGCCCCCCGGGCTGAGCAACACCACATCGCCGCTGCGCGCCATGCCCCGCGCCACGTGTACGGCGTCTTCCAACGTCGGTACCACATGCACCCGTTCCAAACGCGCCCCGTCTGTGGCCTGGAGCGCGCGTTCCATGTGTAACGCCACCTGCGGCCCATACTCGCCGAAGGCGATCACCGTGCGGCATTTTCGCGTGGCGAGCGCGGCCATTTCGTCCCAGGGCAATTTTTTGTCCCGCCCACCGGCCAGCAGCACAATCGGCGCATCGTAGCTACGCAGCGCCGCGATGGTGCGCTCCGGCGCGGTGGCGATGCTGTCGTTGACCCAGGTCACGCCGTCCACCACCGCGACCGTTTCCAGCCGGTGCGCCACGCCATCGAACGTCTCGATGGCCGCGCGCATCGCTTCCACCGGCACCCCGCCCGCGCTTGCCACCGCGCACGCCGCCAGCGTGTTGAGCACGTTGTGCTCCCCGCGCAGCCGAATTATGTCCCGCGTCCCGACCGTCTCCCAACGCCCGTCCACCGAAACGCGCAGCGCGTCCCCGTCCAGCCACGCGCCCGCTTCCACCGGCTCGCGCAGCGAAAAGTAGCGCACTTGTCCGGGCGCTTCTGTGCTCATGCGGCGCGCATTGGCGTCGGCCCAGCCGAAGATCGCCACATCCTCGGCGCGCTGATGGCGGTAGATGTTGGCTTTGGCCGCGATGTACGCTTCCATCGTGCCGTGCCGGTCCAGGTGGTTGGGCGTCACGTTGAGCACCACCGCCACCGGTGGACTGACCGTCATCAGCTCCAACTGAAAGCTGCTCAGTTCCATCACCACCAGGTCATCGGGCGCAATCTGCGGCAGCACGTCCAACAGCACCTCGCCGATGTTGCCGCCGACGAAGGTGCGCCGCCCTGCCGCGCGCCCCATCACGCCGGTGAGCGTGGTGGTCGTGGTCTTGCCCGCGCTGCCCGTGATGCCCAACACCGGCGCAGGACAACGCTCCAAGAAAAGCTGCGCGTCGTTGGTCACGCGCACACCGCGCCGCAGCGCTTCCTGCACAATCGGCACGCTCAGCGGCACGCCGCCGCTCACACACAACACATCACAGCCGTCCAACAAGCGCGTGGGATGCCCGCCCAACGCAAAGCGCACATTCGGCCCGCTCAGCGCGGCGACCACGTCC
>CAZZNC010000030.1:0-6191 GCA_964655405.1 uncultured Anaerolineaceae bacterium
GACGCAGCGGCCACCTCCAGCATCGTCTCCACCTCCGAAGCGTCCATCGCGTCCGCCTCGTTTGTAGCTTCTGCCGCGTCCGCCACATCCGGCAAGGCGGCTTCAGCGACGGACGCGCCGGCAGGGGACGCAGCGGCTACCTCCGGCACCGTGATCGCCTCCGCAGCCTCCGCCGCGTGTGAATTTTCCGCAGCGCCCATTGCTTCGAGCGTGTCCGGTGCGGACGTGTCTTCCGCTTCCACGTCGGGGGCGTCCAACGGCTCCCCGCACGCCGGACAGATGCCGTCTTGGGCGATCACATAGCGGCCACAATGGGAACAATGCCGAGTTTCATCGTTCAACGCTGCTCGTCCTTTGTGCGTGTTTTTCTCGATGCTTCATTGTACATCGGTTTTCCCAACCCACACATGACGCCTGCCCGTTTATATCAGTCCTTAACACTCAAACGTACTCCAAACACGAAAACAAACGGGGTGCGGTACAATACGACTATACATAGTGGGGCTACTACCCTGGAAAGGGACGGCCCGGCGCGTCTTGCTTACAATCGCAGGTAAGGTAAGGGGTTCAATGCGCACACAAAAAAAGTCCCGCACCCTCTGGCGCACACGGTCTCCGTTCGGAGCGCTGCTGTTAGGCATCACGAGCACGGTTGCCCTGGTGGTGTACGCGGGAACCAACCAACCCGGCGCAGAAGTGTTGCGCTGGTTCGCGCTGTTGCCAATCAGCATCGTGTTGGCGTGGGCGCTACGAGCCGAAGACGCTTCGGCGGCTGCCGATGCCGAGTCCTTCGTTTCCACCAGCAAAATCGCGCATTTGCGCGGCATGGTGCAAAAGCTGGGAGAAACCAACCACCACGCAACCCTGAAAGCACTCGTCCAAGTGCTGTTGGACGAAATGGGTTTCGACCGCGCGCTCGTGTTGCGGCACGATGCCGCCGGAAAAATGCTCGCCTTTGACTCATTGAGCCACCTCCCCGCCGACCCCGATACGCGCTTGATGCTCGAACAGCTCGAATACACGTTGGAAGGCTGCGAGGACGATTTTTTCCTGGGCCAATGGTGCGCAGGGCAGTCCGTACATGTGCAAAACGGGACACAATGTCGCCAAACCCGCTTGGCCTGGCTTTGCGAGGCGCTCAAGTTGCGGAACTTCGTCAGTGTGCCGCTGACCGTCGGAAAACGTCTGAACGGCGTTATCCTGGCAGACAACAGCCTCACCGGCAAGCCGATTACGCCCGAACGCCAAGCCTTGCTCGAAGCCCTGGCCGCTTACGCTGCCGTCCTGCTGGAAAACATGCGGCTTTACCAACACACCGACGACCAGCTCAGCGTGCGCGTCCAAGAGCTGGAAATCATCAGCCGCATGAGCCGCGAGCTGAGCCATACGCTCAGCGTGGAGCGCGTGTTGGAGCTGACTTTGGATTGGGCGCTGCGCTTCACCGGCGCAGACGCGGCAGTCGTGGCCCTGGTTCACGCAGAAACCGGCATGTGGGAATTCGTCAGCGCCTACGGCTACCCGTCGGACGCCTGGGAACGAGTGCGCACGCAATCATGGTCGTTGGATAGCGGCATCAGCGGGCGGGTGGTGCATACAGGCGAAGCAGCCTTGATCGCCGACGTGCGCAGCGATCCGGATTTCGTGGAGATTCTCCCCGACACACACTCGCAGCTCAGCGTGCCCCTGGTGCGCGCCGACCAGGTGATCGCGGTGTTGACGTTGGAAAGCACGCGCGAGGCAGCCTTCGACGAGGCCAATTTGGCTTTTGTCACGCGGCTGGCTGCGTTGGCCGCCGCCGCCGTCGCCAACGCCAACCTTTACGCCCAAACGGTGAGCGAACGCCAAAAATTAGAGTTGATCCTGAGCAACATCACCAACGCGGTGATCGTGGTAGACCCTCAAGGACAGTTGATCCTGGTCAACCAAGCCGCGCTGCACACGTTCCACTTGCCGCCCAAAGAAGCCTATGTGGGGCAGCCGTTCGACGAAGTTTTCGCCTACTCCCCCCTGCACAAGCTCTTTGACCACGCGCGCAAATCTCAGCGTGCCCTGGCCGAAGAACTCCCCTTGCTGGACGGGCACACACTCTATGTCAACATCGTGCCTTCGCCGGAAGTTGGCTGGATGATCGTCACGCACGACATCACGCCCTTTAAGGAAACCGAGCAGCTCAAAAACGAGCTGGTCGCCACCGCCTCCCACGACCTGAAAAACCCGCTCGGCTCGATCATGGGCTATGTGGACTTGATCGAGATGACGCACGATCTTTCGGACGCGGGACAGGGCTATGTGCAACGGGTGCGGAGCGCTGTGGATCACATGCTCAATTTGATCGACGATCTGCTCGACCTGGCGCGCATCGAAAGCGGCATCCGCCTCCGTTACGGGCAGGTGAACTTGCACCAACTCTTCCAAGAAGCCAACAGCCGCTTTGAGGTGCAATTGCAAGAAAAAGCCATGTCCCTTGACGTGCACGTGGCACCGGATGTGCCGCTCATCCCCGCTGACCCGCGCCGCATGACCCAGATTGTCGCCAACCTGGTCAGCAACGCGATCAAGTACACGCCACCGGAAGGGCATATCTGGCTCAGCGCCGCATTGCATGGGGACAAAGTGCAGATCACGGTGAAGGACGACGGGCTAGGCATCAGTCCGGAAGACCAAGCGCAAATTTTCGCGCGCTTCTACCGTGTGCGCACGCCCGAAACCGAAAGCATCGAAGGGACGGGGTTGGGGCTAGCCATCGTCAAAAGTTTGGTAGAGCTGCACGGCGGGCAAATCAACGTGGAAAGCCGCTTGGGTGAAGGCTCGACCTTCGACATCACGCTGCCGTTGCAAGCCCCCGAAGATGCCGAATGGCTGGACGGGGAAAAGTTCTAGTCCGTCAGCTCGAACTGCGGCAGCCATTGCTCGGCATCCGGCGCATCCAGCGCCGTCATGCTCAGCAGCAGCCGCGAGCGCGCCCCGTAATACACCAGATACGGCACGCCCACGCGCATCGGCAAATCGGGGGGCGCCACGTAGGGGGCGAAGCTGTAGTCCCCCACGATGTAGGAAAAGGGCAGCTCCGGCCTGTTCCCTTCACTGACGTGAATTTCCAGCGGGCCGCGCGCATAACGCACCGGACGGGAGCTGAGCGCTTCGCCGAGGAACGTATGCGCGTTGGCCCCAAAAAGCGCCAGCATCAGCCCCACAAAAAACACCCCCACCGCCGTAAAAAGCACCCCGCCGACCGTCGGCACGGGCAAGTCGCTCAACAGCAACGCGCCCAACATCTGCACCAACAACGCCGCCGGACACAGCGCCAGGGTCAGCGCGCCCACACCGACCAGTACCGCGCGGCGTTTTTGGGCGTGAGTGAGCTTGCCGAGCCGGTTAAGCGCCAAACGCGCGGCCATTTCCGGCGGGGCAGGCGTCGGAAGCGGGGCAGGTTCACCGGGGAGGATGGGGGTTTGCATAGGAAGCTCCGTTTCTAGGCACTGGGCGGGTCTTTGGGCGGCAACCAGGCCATGTACACTTGGGACGTATCCGCCTCGTCAGAGGATGAGTTTTCGGCGGGGGCATCATCGTCGGGTTTGGCGGGCGGCTCGTCCAACGTCAGCACATCGCGCACCACCTGACGCGGCAACTCGCGCACTCCGCGCACTTCTTGGCCCAATTCGCGCGCAGCGTTGAACACTTCGCGGCCTTCCTGCCCCAATTCACCTTCCAACTCACCGACCACTTTCGCCCACTCTTCGCGGGCGCGGCGCACAAAGCGCCCCAGTTCGCGCGCCCAACGCACCGTGTTTTCCGGCCCGCCGATGATGAAAAGCACCAACCCGACGATCAGCATTTCCGCCAGGCCCACACCAAAAATGCCGTTCATACGCTACACCTCGCTTATGGGTAGATCGCAGGGATGCCGTCCCAAATTTCGATATCGTCTACCCACTGGGATTTAGGGTTCGCGTCCCCGTAAATTTGCGTGAGCATGATAAAGTCAATGGGCTGGCCGTTGCGCGTGGTCGGGCCGCGATGGTCGCCGACCACCTGCCCATTGACCCGCCACAGCGCGCGCCCGTCTGCGCCCTCGCTCCAATGCCAATAGAACTCGGTCAAGAACCATTCCCCAATCGGCACGGGAACGTCCCCATTGTCAATTTCCCACACCGGCGACTCGGGGTTGGCGTCCCCTTGCCAATGCCAATAGGGGCGGCCTTGTTCGTCCGTGTAGATGAACGCAATCAGCCGGAAACCGTCCCCGTCCGCGTAATTTTTGCTTTTCCACTCGAAGATCGCGCGCCAGGTGTCGGCCTGGTGCAAACCGCTCGGCCCCAGCTTCATCCAATAGCGGACGTAGAGATCGCTGCGCCCGTCGCCGATGTCCAAAATCTCATACGGGCACTGCGTCACGCCCAGGTCTTGCCGCTGCACGCTATAAAGCGCGCGGGTCGGCTGCCCGTCGCGCCCGAGCACAACGCGGATGGCGCTATCTACGGCGCGGCGGTCGTCGTCTTGGATATAGTGCAACGCGCTGCCGCGCGCGCCCAGCACGGTGATCGGCCAACTGAAGCCGCTTTCGGCGTCCGTGCCCAAAACGGGGCGATAACCGTCCACCGTTTTGCCCAGATACACGCCGCCCTCGAAGCCGGAGCGAAACAGCAAGCGCGCGTCTTCGTCCGCCGACGTGCTCCGCGTCATCGCGCTACCCAGCAGCAGCACGGCAAGCACCACGCCCGCAATCCCGATCCCTTTGCGAAATACGACGCTCATATCTCGGCGACCTCCTGCCTCGGCTCACGATCTGCACGGCTGGCAACCGCAATCCCCGCCAAAATCAGCGTTGCCCCGCCTAATTGTACCGCAACCGGCCATTCATTCAGGATCAGTATTGCCAAAATGCCGCTGCCGATGGGTTCGCCCAGGATGATGAGGCTGACGTAGGCGGCGGGCAAAAAACCCAGCGCGTAGTTGAAAGCTGAGTGCCCCAGCAGTTGCGGCACCAGCCCCATCAGTAGCACCCACAGGTACGTTTGCGCACGGAATCCGGTAACCGGGGTGCGCGTGACGAGTAGCGCCCCGCTGAGCACCAGCGCCGCCATGCCGTAAACCAGCCACACATACACGGTCAGGCCGACGCGCGCGCGCACCTTGCGCCCGATCAGAAAATAGATCGCGGCCATCCATGCGCCAAAGACCGCCAGGCCGTTGCCGAGCACGGGTGCGTGGCGTGTGGGCGGCTCGCCGACCGCGCCGCTCAACCCAACGAGCACGCCGCCGCTCAACGCCAGCGCCAGACCGAGCACGGCGGCGCGATCCAACTTTTCGCCCAGCGCGAGCGGCGCAACCAGCGCCACCCACAGCGGCGTGGAGGTGACCAGCGTCACGCTGTTGACGACGGCGGTATATTCCAGCGAGGTGATCCACGTGGCAAAGTGCAGCCCCAGCGCCACCCCCGCCAACAGCGCCCAACCGAGCGTGCGTCCACGCACCGCGCGCAGCTCCGCGCGGTGACGGCGCAGCACCAACGGGGTGAGCGCCAGCGCCGCCACCCAAAGCCGCCCCGCCGCCAACGCCAGCGAGGGCGCGCTGTCCGCCTGCGCCAAGCGGATCAAGATCGCGGCGGTGGAGACGGCCAACACCCCACCGCCCAACGCCGCATACGGCAGCCAGCGCACACGCCCTTTTTGCACGTGTTTCCTCCCCGGTGATGATCGAATACGCGCGGCACCAAACACGTACTCGCCGCGCGGTCAGCGTCTCCTATTGTGGCGCAGGGGGGCAACGCTGGCAAATAAGGCACTCCCCGTAGTACAATTTCCCGCGCCGCCGAATACACGGCGGCCCACCGTTCCGAGAAAGGCCACCCATGCGCGCAGCAATCCGCGTTCTCGGCGCAACCGTCCGCATCTGGTACGCGCACCTTTTCAGCGTGACGCTCTGGAGCTTGCTTTGGGCGGCGCTGAGCGTGACCGGCGTGCTTTTCCCGCCCGCCACTGCCGGACTGCACGGCGTGGCGCGCGGCATGATCGCCGGTGACGCGCCCACCCTGGCGGACTTCACACACACGGCCCGCCGCTACGTCTGGGTGAGTTGGCGTTGGGCGCTGCTCAACGCGCTGGCGGGCGTGGTGATGGCGGTCAACCTGGCGTTTTACGGGGGGATGCGCTCGATCTGGGCGGGCGCGGCGCTGACGCTGTTGGCGCTGG
>CAZZNC010000030.1:6201-12702 GCA_964655405.1 uncultured Anaerolineaceae bacterium
CAACTGTACGTGTGGCCGCTGCTGTTGGCGCAAAGCGAACCGCGTTTGCGCGCGGCGCTGCGGGATGCGCTGCGCTTGGTGCTGGCCGCACCGCTCTACACGCTCACGCTACTGATCGCGGCGGGGCTGCTGACCGTGTTCAGCGTGAGCACGGTTGCGCCGCTGGCGATCTTTTGGGGTGGCTTCTTGGCGCTATTGGGGCATGTGGCCGTGCGGGAACGGCTGCGCACGTAAAGGGAGAGGATCGCCGTGCCGGATACCCACATTTTGAAGGTCGGCGGCAGCGTCATCACGCACAAGGACGCCGAGCGCCCCACGCTCAACGCCGAGCACCTGCGCCGCATCGCGCAGGACGTGGCGCGCTGGCGCCGTGAGCGCGGTCAGCGGCTGATTTTCGTTTCCGGCGCGGGGTCGTTTGGGCATCCGTTGGCGCGCGCTTACCAGCTCAACGCGCCGCACGCGCAAAAAGACGCGCTCGGCTTTGTGCGCACCACCGCCACCATGCTCGGCATGGCTGCGCAGGTGGCCGCCGCCTTTCACGCGCTGGACGTGCCGCTGTGCCCGATCACCACGTCTGCCATCTTCACCACCGCCGACGGGCGCATCACGGCTTGGCACACCGCGCCCATTTTGCACGCGCTGGAAGCGGGCTTGATCCCGTACCTGTGGGGCGACGCGGTTTTCGACCGGACGCACCGTTTCCGCATCCTTTCCGGCGACCAGATCGTCACGTTTTTGGCCGCCGAACTGGAAATCGCCCACATCCTTTACGGGACGGACGTGGATGGCATCTACACCGCCGACCCGCACCGCGACCCGCGCGCCGAACCCATCGCCGAGATCACCGACGCGAATTACGCGCACGTGCGCCGGCGGCTGAGCGCCTCCGCTCACACGGACGTAACCGGCGGGATGCGCGGCAAGATCGAGGAGCTGCGCCGCACGCCCAAACGTCCGCTGCGCGCCGTGATCTTCGACGCCACGCGCCCGCAAAGCACCTACCGCGCGCTGAGCGGGCAGCTGGTCGGCACGCGCTTGTTTTTCCGCGAACCGCCCGCGCCGTGAGTGTTTTATTTTTCGTTCGCGGGGCGCTGCCCCGCACCCCGCAAGGGGCGCTCGCGCGGCATGGTACGCGCGGGAACGTGGGCGATCGGGGGGCGTCCGCCGCCAGTGAACGTCCGCCGTCGCGGGCGCGCCGCCGTGCGCTTTCAGCGCACCAAAGCGGCTTCCGCCGCTTTGAGGCCTTGCGAAAGCAAGGCCCGGGCGGCGCGCCCAACGCACGATCGCTGCAAACGTCCACCCTGACCGGCGGGCACGGGCGCCGCGAGGCGCGCGCAGCGCGGCTCGCGGGGGGTGCAGGGGCGGGATCGCCCCTGCTGGGGGCGCGGGGGCAACGCCACCGCACTCCGCTCGCGCAATGCGCGCAAATTCGCTACACTGACCGCCGTCGTTCGCCCAATTCCAGGAGCACACCGTGACCACCACGCACATCCCCGCAAGCTTCCAAGACACCGTGCCCGCCATGCGCGCCGCACACGAGGAGATTTTGCGTTTGCTGGCGCGCTACGGGGTCGCGGTGGACGATTATCCGGACGTGCGCGGCCAGGGCAGGCCGGAGGGTATCGCCGCCGCGCGCGCCTACCCCATCCAGGGCGTGCTGAAGTATCACGGCATGGCGGACTGGACCTGGCGCACTGCGTTTTTGCCCAGCGTCTCGGTCAACAACGACGCCGCCTACACGCTGACCCTGGTGGAGTTCTGCGCGGACCTGGCCGCCGACGAGGTGACGATCAACGGGCAGCGGGCGCAGGGGCGCGCGTTGGAGCGTGTGCGCCAAAGCCTGAACATCGTGCGCAACCTGGCGGGCATCAGCAGCGGGGCGCGCGTCGTTTCGCGCAACGTGGTGCGCGCGGCCAAAACGGGTAAGGGGCTGGGCACGAGCGCGTCCGCTTCGGCGGCGCTGGCGACCGCTGCGCTGGCCGCTGCCTTCGGGCCGGAAATCGTACAGAATACGCGGCTGTTGAGCACCACCGCGCGGCTATTGGCCGGTTCCGGCGGGCGGAGCGCAGTAGGTGGGGTGTCGCTGTGGCTTTCGTACCCGGGCATCGCTCACGAGAACAGCTTTTCGGTGCGGCTGGACACACGCGGCCAGCTCGCAGACTTGCGGCTGCTCACCGTGCCGATTGACTCGCGCATCCAGTTGCAAACCGAAATGGCGCACAAAGAAGCGCCCGGCAGTCCGTTTTTCAAGTGTTGGATGGCGAACCGTTTGGACGAGGTGCGCGAGTGCCTGGCCGCCGTTCACGAAGGGGACTGGCGCACATTGGGCCAACTGGCCGAGCTGGACAGCATCCAACTGCACGGCGTGACCATGAGCAGCAGCCGCGAAAACAAGATTTTCGCCTGGGAGCCGGAAAACATTCGTCTCTTTCGGCTGTGCAACGCGCTGCGCGCGGATGGTGTGCCGGTTTATTTTTCCACCGACACTGGCCCGACGGTGGTCTTTTTCACGCATCGGGACTTCGAGGAGCAAGTGGCGCAGCGGCTGGGCGAGGTCATGCCCACAGCGGAGATCATACGCGGCGGGCTGGGCGGGCCTGCGGCGCTGGTGGACGTGGCCGAGGCCCGCGCGCAACTCAGTGCAGACTAGCCCCCACCCTGTTTTTCTGCGACCACAGCGGCAAACGCACCTCGAAGCACGTGCCGTGCGGCGTGACGTTTTGCGCGCGCACACTGCCGCCGAGCCGTTCCACCACCGTTTGCACAATCGCCAACCCCAACCCACTGCCTGCATACCCGAGCGCATTGCGTCCACGATGGAAACGCTCGAAAAGAAAGGGCATATCTTGCAGTGGAATGCCGATGCCCGTATCTTGTACAGCAAATACCGCGCATGTCCCATCTTCGCAACGCCGCAACGTCGCGTGGATCGTCCCGCCTTCCGGCGTGAACTTGATCGCGTTTTCCAGCAAGTTGTGGATCACGGTCTTGAGCTGGTGCGCGTCCGCCCAGACGGCCAGATCAGAATCGCGCAACTCTAAGGTGAAGTCCACGCCCTTTTGTTCCGACCACGAGGCATACGTCGTGCTGCTCGCTTGGATCAGTGTGGCAAGATTGACCGCCCCAAGACGCACCGGCTGGCTGGCGGATTCCAAGCGGGAAAGCTCCAAAAGCTGGTTGGTCAGCCGCTCCATGCGGTGGATTTGCTCAATGGCGCGTTGGGTCAAGTCGGTTTGGCGCGGCGTAGTGTTGCGGTGGCTGATCACCAGCTCCAAGTTGGTCAGCATCGAGGTCAGCGGCGTATGCAGCTCGTGCGCCGCATCCGCTACAAAGCGTTTGAGCGTGGAAATGGTTTGTTCGATTTGCTCGGCCATGCTGTTGAAGCTCGCCGCCAAACGGTTGAGTTCCTCGCTGGAACGCACATACGCCCGCACGCTCAAGTCGCCTTGCGACATACGGTCGGCAGCTTCGGCAAGATGCACCACCGGTCGGCTGATGCGCCAGCTGATGCGCCAGCCGATGAACACCGCCAACACCATCGCCAGCAGACTGGAAAATGCCCAAGCTACACTCACGCGCCGAATCACGGTGCCGCCAAAAGCCGGCCCTTCAGAAAACTGCAAATAGCCGAGTGGATGGCCGTCGGGGGCGATCAGGGGATATTCTTCTTTGCAACCGGAACGGTGCTTGGGCGGGCCGGTTTCCTCCATGCCGATCCCACTCGTTCCCAGCAGCAAATCCACCGGGGTTGTCAGCTCGTCAACCTGCGTCACCCCCTGGAAAACCACCGTGCCCCCTTCAGAAAAAGTGCCCTCGATATTCGAAACGGAGTACAGCGTCACACGAATATCGTATTCGTCCGAAGGCGGCACATCCCACACGCTGATCACCGCGTCCGACTCAAGCGAGGTGGGCAAAACAGTGTACATCTCATCCCCTGTGCCGTCCGTTGTGTCCTGACCGCTGCTCGTTTCCTCCGCGTCCAGCACATCCATCCCATAGATGAGTTCCGCCAACGAAATTTTGTACGGAGGGCCGCTGTCGTAAATCATCTGGCGATCCGCGTCCAACAACGTGACGCGCACTTGCGAAAAGTACGCCTCCGAGTCCAATTGCTGTTTGATCCCGTCCATTGGGAAATCATTGACAAGCCACATCTGCACGCTCGGCGCCAAGCTTTCCCCAGCGCTGACCAAATAGCGCTCTTCCAGGTGCGTATAATACCCGTGCAGAATCGCCAACAACGAACCGCCCAACGTCAACACCGTAATCAAAACAAGCGCGGCATAAGTCAGCGGAAGTTGGCTACGAATGGATCGCGGCATCATCATTTCACCTCGGTTCTTGGTTCACAGCATTGCCCGCACGTTGCTTCCGACCGGCAAAGCCCAGGCGCGGGAGGCTGCCTTGAGTGCACAGCCTCCCGTCTTGAAACGTCTCGTTGTTCCCCTCACGGACCGGTGGGCATGGAAACGTTGGGCAGCGCCACAGGCGTCGGCGTGGGCGGGGGTGACTCTGGCTTGGTAAAGTGCCAGGGGCCGCCTTCTTTGCACGCAATTTGCCGGAAGTATGGATCGAGCGGATAAACGTACCATGTATACGTGCCGCCCGCATGGAAATTCGAGGCGATGTCCACCGTCTCGTTTTGGCGCAACTCGATCGTGCGCTCAAACTTCGAGCCGTCGGGCCGAATCACGCGGATCAGGTTGCGCGGACTGCGCGGCCCGTACCAATTGAACGTGATTTGCCCCACGCCCGGGACAGCCACTGTACCATCAACCGGCGTGAAAAGCTGCCAGGGCACGCACTCGATTGCTTCTTGTGGCTGGGCGTCGCCAGGGACGCGCAACTGTTGCCCCACCACAATCAAGTTCGGGTCACGGATGCAATTGGCTTCGGCCAACGTCCAGCGATCCGTGCCGTAACGTGCCGCGATTCTATCCAAAGCGTCGTTGGGTTGCACCTGATAGGTCAACTTCCAATCGGTGCGCGGCTTGCACCCGGGGGTCGTGCTGGGCGTAGGGGTTTCGGCCCCATGCAACCCGGGAATCGAAACGTCAACCGTCACATTGGGGGTCGGCGTGTCCGAAGGCGTAGCCGAAGGCAACGGCGTAGCCGTCGGCGGCTCGAAGGTCGGCGGGGGCAGCAAGGTATGGGTTGGCATAGCCGTTGGCGTCGGGGACAATGTGGCAGCCTGGGGCGTTGCGCTGGGCAAAGCGGTCGGCGTGCCTGTTTCGGTCGCACGGTCTTGCCGCCGCACCTGAACCTTTGGCGGCGATTGAGTGTGCAAAACCGTTGCAAAAATAGCCATCATCGCCACCAGCGCGATGAACAAGATCGCGGATACCACCCAGCCGGAGTTGATCTTACGCATGGGTTGCCTCTTCCTTTCGTCGTGAAGGCTCACGACACACCAAACGTCCGTCGATGATGTCGTAGGTTGTGTCTACGTAGTCCGCCAGCAGCAGATCGTGGGTAGCGATGAGAAACGCCGTGCCCTGCACTTGCGCAATCTCGCGGAACATCTGCAAGATGCGGCTGGCCGTGCGCGTGTCCAAGCCACTGGTCGGTTCGTCGGCCAAAATCAAAGCGGGGCGCAAGGCCAGCGCGCGCGCAATCGCCACACGCTGCACCTGCCCGCCGCTCAGCTCTTCCGGCACATGGTCGGCCCATGCCTTCAGGCCCACCGCTTCGAGCGCCGCGTGCGCACGCCGTCTCCGCTCGAAATAGCCCAACCCAGGCAGCCGCAATGTCAATTCGATATTTTCCAGCGCGGAATAGGTCGGCAGCAGTGTATAGCTTTGGAAGATGAAGCCGATCTTGCGCCGACGTAGCCGCGCACGTGCGCTTTCGCCGGCCCGTTGAACTTCCACGCCACACACACGCACCTCGCCCGCGTTGGGGCGGTCCAACGCGCCCACAATGTTGAGGAAAGTGGTCTTGCCGCTGCCGGAAGGGCCGTAAAGCGCCACGACCTCCCCTGTTCGCACGGCCAAATCCACGCCGCGCAGCACGTGCAAAACACGTTCCCCTTGCCCAAAGCTCTGTTCCACGCCCTGCGTCCAAACGACAACCTCGTCGCTCGGCGGTGTGGTCATAGGTGCATAGCCGCTCATGCGTCACCTCGTTTTCTGTGGGGCAAGAAACGTCGCCAGGCCGCGCGTGAGGCTTTGGGGGGCGGGCTGTCTTGGGGCAAGATGGCACGCCATGCGGCTTCGTCGATCTCGTCCGCCTCGGTTTCTGGCCTCAAAAGCACGCCCTCCGGTCGGATTTCGATGGTGATATGCGCAGCTTCGGACAAATGGGCTTGCACCGCCGGCGGCAACTTCAAGCTGCCATCGCCGGCCAAGACATGCGCCTCGTCGTCTTCGTGTGCCACGTCTTGCCCCAACGCGCCATCGCGCAAGGTCAACACGCGGTCGGCATACGCGGCGATCTCCATGTCGTGCGTCACCATCAAGATCGTGAGGCCGTAACGTTCGCGCAGATCGCGCAGCAACA
>CAZZNC010000031.1:0-12599 GCA_964655405.1 uncultured Anaerolineaceae bacterium
AAGCGCCTGGCCGCAGGCCAAGAAGCGCCGCTCTATGTCACCTGGGCACAACTCAATCGCGGGGCACTGTTGCGCGTGCCGCGCTTGGCGGAACAGGGCAACTTGGGCGCATCTATCGAGATGCGTTGTGCCGACCCCAGTTGCAACCCCTATCTTGCCTTTACGGTGTTGCTGCACGCGGGCTTGCGCGGGATGCAAGATGTGGTGAGCTTGCCCCCTGCTGCCGAAGAAGATTTGTACGCGGCGGATCGCCGTTTGCGCCATTTGCCGATGTTGCCCCTTTCGCTTTCCGAGGCGCTGGACGCCTTCGAGGAAAGCACCTTGGTGCGCGAGGCGTTGGGGCTACATCTTTTCGAGCGTTTCCTAGAAGCCAAGCGCCTGGAATGGGAGGAATATTTGCCGGTGGTCAGCCCCTGGGAGCTGGAACGCTATCTGGGCACGTACTGAGAGTCAGGCAAAGCGTTGAAGGGGAGGGACATCGTGTCCACACAGAGCACCTACACACTGCGGCAACTTTTGCGGCTGGCGCTGCCCGTCGGCGCGCAGATCGTGGCCGGAGAAAACGCAGCAGAGCGCCCGATTACGTGGGTGCACGCGCTGCACACACGCCCGCCTGCCTTTCCAGATTTGCGCGCGGGGGAAATGGCGCTGCTCTCGTTGGATGCGCTGCGCTTGCTCAGCGACAAATTGACGCTGGTGGGCTTGGTTCGTGAGCTGGGCGCGCTGGGCGTGGGCGCGATCGGCGTGCAAGGGGAAGTGAGCCAGCCTGCCCGCCAAGCTGCCAACGCTGTGGACGTGCCGCTGTTGCAGTTGCCGGAGGTGGTGCCGTTGCGCACGGTGGAACGGCGTGTGGCGCAGGTGCTCATGGCGCGCGCCCCCACGCCGGAAGAGCGCGCCGTCCAAGTGCGTGAAGAGCTGCTCCAACTTTCGACCGAAAATCGCGGCTTGCCCGCGTTGGCAGAAGCGTTGGCACGGCTGGTGAGCAAGGCGGTTGTCGTGCAAGACAAACGCCAACGGGTCTTAGCGCGTGCCGGTGCGCTGACACAAACTGACGAGTGGCCCGCGTTGGAAGACGCGCTTTACGACCTGGAACCGTTGCCGCCCGTTTTCCGCAACCGTATGGAAGTGGCGCAAGCCAATCCGGCGCCGGTGCTGGTAGCGCTGCCGGTGGCGGGCTTCCAACGGCTGGTCGCGCCCGTCGTGGCCGGCAAGATGGGACGCGGGTTGCTCTCGCTGGTCTTCCGCGAAGACGAAGCGCCGGACGCGCTGGATATGGCGTTGACACGCCACAGCGCGGCGGTGTGCGCGTTGGAAATGGCGAAAGACAAAGCCATCCGCGAGGCGCAAAAGCGCGTGCAAGGCAATGTGTTGGAACAGTTCCTGGGCAACATGATCAGCGAAAAAGAAGCGCTTTTGCGCTTGACGCGGTTGGGCTATCAGCCCGACCAAATGTACAGCACGCTCTACATTGGCGGATTGCGGGAAAACGTGCCCACCCCGCGCCAGATCGAGGCGCTTTGCAACGAGCAGTCCGGCGCATTGGGCATCGGCGCGCTGGTGCAGCCTTACGGCACCGAGGTGATCGTTTTTTGCGAGGGGGACGAAGATGCCGCGCGCGACCTGGCGTTGGCCGTGCAGGCGCGCGTACTCGAACGTTACCATGCCGACGTTGTGGTCGGCATCGGGCAGTGCGCGGGGGATTTGCGCACGTGGCGCGAGAGCTTCCAACAAGCAGTGGCGGCCTACCGCACCGCGTACCAGTGGAAATTGGCCGCGCCGCTGGCCTTCCGCGAAATGGGCGTCTATCGGCTGCTTTCGCTGTTGATCGGTTCGCCGGAGCTGACCAAATTCTACTACGAGACGCTGGGCGAGCTGGCCGTCGAAACGCCGCAAAACACCGAGTTTCTCGCCACGCTGGACGCTTTTTTCGAGGAGCACGGCAACCTGACGCGCACCGCCAAACGTCTACACATCCACCGCAACACGTTGCTTTACCGCATGGATCGCATCCGCGAGATCAGCGGCGTGGACTTGGACAACCCCGAAACGCGCTTGGCCGTGCACCTGGCGCTGCGCATCCGGCGCATTTTGTGAGCTGTTGTGGGGCGCTGCCCCACAACCCGCCGCTTTTTTGGGAAAAAAGCTTGGCAAAAAACTTAGCATTGTTTGACGGCGCGGCACGCGCCGTCAAACACGGAGTTACAGCAAACGCGCACCTGCGATGGCAGTTCACCAGCGGCGAACGCTAACGCCGCGAGGCGCGCGGCAGCGCGTCACGGGCGGAAGGGCACTTGTACGATGATGCGCGTTCCTTCGCCCTCGGCGCTGTCAATGGTAAACGTGCCGCCCAGCCGGATGGCGCGCTGCTGCATGTTGCGCAACCCGAAACTGCTGGGGGCTTGCACGGTGGCCGGGTCAAAGCCACGTCCGTTGTCCTCAACGGTCAGCTTCAAATGGCTGTCCACCTCACGCACTTTAACCGTGACGTGCGTGGCTTGAGCGTGACGCGCCACGTTAGAAAGGGCCTCGCGCACGATCTGCGTCAGCGAGTGGCGCTGCCGGTCGTTGAGCACGCGCAACGAAGACGGCACATCCACCGTCACGTCCACATGCGCAAAGTCGCGGAAATGGCGTGCGAGGTTTTCCAGGCGCTGTTTGAAGGTCGCTTGTTCGTCGCGTGCGGTGCGCAAGTTGCGGATGTACAGGCGGATTTCTTCGATGATTTGGTTGAGGTCGTCCAAGATGCTGGCGTACTGCGTTTCCTGCTCCGGCGTCATCGGGAAGCGTCCCCGCAAAATTTCCAGCTTCATCCCCACCGCATAAACAGACTGGATCACGCCGTCGTGCAGCTCCATACCGATCCGGTCGCGTTCGCGGCTGAGCGCCATTTCTTGCAACTGCGCCGAAAGCCGCGCGTTTTCGATGGCAACGGCGGCGTGTTCGGCCAGCAACACCAACAGCCGCTCGTCGTTTTCGTCAAAAGGCTCGCCGTCCAGCGGGTCGGTCAAGTATAAATTGCCCAGCCGCTGGCCCCTGCTGATGATCGGCACGCCGAGGAAGCGCTGCATGAACGGGTGCCCTTCCCCAAAGCCCACCGAACGCGCGTCGTTGCCGAGGTCGTCCAGCCGGATCGGTTTGTCGCTTTCCATCAGCGCACCCAGCAAGCCCAGCGCGTGCGGCTCACGCACCATTTGCTCAAGCTGCTCGGCAGAAAGGCCGGACGTGACGAACGTGCGAAAGCCCCCTTCTTCAGAAGGTACGCCCAGCGCGGCATAGCGTGCTCCGACCAACTCGCAGGCCAGATCCACGATAGACTGCAAGGTGCGCGGCAAACTCAACTCGCGCGTGATCGCGGCGGCGGCTTGGGTCAGCGCATCGAGCATCTTCATACATTTGTCGGTCGTCATTTTGTTGGGTGAAGGTGAAGAACTCATCATGCCCCGTGTTTGACCTCTTCCGCATTTCGGATTACTATAAATTTTCAGGTTATTTGCTAAAAAAATTAGTGCTTAATCGGATGGCTTTTAGCACCAAGGCAACGGTTATAGGTATAATCAGGGCATAGACCCTGTGGGATGGAAAGCGATGTGTCATCCTGCCTTCTGCGCGCAGCACGGCTCGCGCGTGGTTGGCCTTGCCACAATGCGTGTGGTTTTCGCGCAGTCGTTTTGCCCATCGCGCACGTCGTGGGGCGGGCTGCCGCCGCGTTCCATGACGGTCAATCAGTTATCGGCGGACCAAAGGTGCTTTGAGAAACCCCTATGCCGGAAAAATCTGTGACGCCACTCCGTATCTTGATCGTTGACGACCACGCAGTCGTCCGTGCAGGCTTGAAAATGGTCTTGGAACAGCAGCCCGATTTCGTCGTGGTTGCCGAAGCCGAAAGCGGCTCCGAAGCTGTGCGTCAAGCCCAAACACACCGTCCGGACATCGTGGTCATGGATATTCGGATGCCTGGCGGCCTTTCCGGCATCGAAGCCTGCGAGCAGATCAGCGAATTGGTGCCCGCGTCTAAAGTGATCATGCTCACCTCCTACGCCGAAGACGAGTTGGTGATGGACGCCGTGCGCGCCGGTGCGGTCGGGTATGTGCTCAAGCGCGTGGGCAGCAACGATCTGATTGATGCCATCCGCACCATTGGGCGCGGCGACGCCCTGATCGATCCTTCCATGACCAAAGCGCTGCTGGAAGAAGTGCGGCAAGCGGCCCAGGTCAAGGAAGCTTCCGCCTTTTCCGGCCTCACGCCACAAGAAATGCGCATCTTGGCGCTGATGGTCGAAGGACTGACCAACCGCGAGATCGCCGCGCAGCTTTTCTTGGGCGAAGGCACGGTGCGCAACTATGTCGGCAATATCCTCAGCAAGCTCCAAGTTTCCAACCGCGCCGAAGCCGCCGTCTTTGCCGTCAAAAATCACATCGAGCGCCATTTGCCCAAAGACGATATGCTTTGAGCGTCGGGCTAACACCAAACGGCCAGCCCCAGCCTTTTCCACGACGCTGTCCCTCTTGCCGGCTGTGCCGTCTTGCCCTGCACACCTACGTCATCCCAAAACTGCCCAGCGACTTTGATCCACGGGTCGTGTGCCGGAAGCTTGGCGGCGAGCTGTTTTGTGTTGCCGGATTTCTGCTCACTATAAACGTTCGCTTGTTGTGCCGATAGTGCTAAAGATCACGGCCTGTTTGGGCGATTAGCACACCCAAAGCAGGGGAAAAGGCGTGATTTTTGGTGGAATGAGGAAAGCATACACGCCCGCGCGCGAGGCGGGGCGTGTGTATGGGCGCGGGTCAATCGTCTCCGCTGCCGTCTTGCACAGGGAGCGGCGACGGGTCGAAGGCGTCGTAACCGTTGCCGCGTAGTGGGCCAAAGCCCATCTTCCGGCGCGGCATCAAATCGTCGCCGGTGTTGATCTGGCTGGTGAGGCTGGAAACGGACTCTTTGAGCGTTTCCAGGTCTACGATGCGCTTGCGATTGTGCGCGGCCAACATGCGCGCGTGCAGCGCAATCTCGCGCACGAAAGCGCCCGTTTGTCCCACCAAGTGGCCGACGACTTCCTCGTGTTCCGGTCGCCATTGCGGCCCCATGTAGTGCCGCAGCATTTGCAGCGCCAAGTCGTCGTTCTGGATAGGCGGCACAATGATAATGCGATCCATGCGACCAGGGCGTTTGGCAATGCGTTCGTCAATCACCTCGGGGTAATTGGTCGTTGCCAACAACAGCGCGCCGCGGGGGTTGTTGGGGGACTCCAGCCCGTCCAGCACGTTGAGGATGCGCGCTTTGTCGTCCTTGCGCAAATAAACGTCTATTTCCTCCACGATCAACAGCACCGGATAGCCGGCGTTGGCAACCACGTTCAGCGCGTGGTGGATTTTGTGGAAAGAAGCGCCGTCGTCGTCTGCGCCGGAAACATAGACCACCACTCGCTTTTTGCGCAAGGCCAACTTTGCCATTGCCGCGCAGAGCATAGTTTTGCCTGTGCCTGGCGGGCCAACCAAAAGCAGCTTGCGGAACGGGGCCAAGTTCAGCTCTTTGTAGATCGGGACGCCGTCGGTGAAGAACGCTTCCATGTCGGAGCGCAAATCTTCCTTGATCTCCGGCGGCAAGATCACTTCGTTCCATTCAACGGTGGGCTTGAAATAGGCATTCGTCCCGCCGATGATGTAAACGTCTGTGCGGCGGGTGGGGCGGCGCACCGTGTCGTTGCAAAGCTGCTCGAAATTGGCCCAAGTTTCCAGGTGTTCCGGCGGCACGAGCGCGATGGCAACGATGTTGGGATCGTCGTCGCGGAAATAGGAACTGACGAAAAGCACCTCGAAGTCCCCTTCGGGATGCGAAAAGGAAAAGACAAACGCGCCGACGGTTTCCCCAAGGGTCGGTTTGCGCCCGGGCGTGATGTACTCGCTGATCGAGATCACTTCTTCACAAGCGAGTTGCTCGACGCCGGCATAGCGGGCTTTGCCCTTCAGCCGCCGATGGGGTTTGATGCGCGTGTGGACAACCTGATTGCCGCAATTTTCGGAAGCCCACAGCAGTTGATGGGGGCGTTCTTCATAACGCTGCTGCCAGGTTTGTTGTGCCCACAGCGCCAGCCGTTCATACCGCATCATCCATTTATGAGTGTTCATATCTTCCCGTGCGCGCATTCCTGCCGCTAACAGTTGTTGTCGAAGGTCTGTTGCTGATCGCACTATGCCTATTTCCCCCATACCCTTTTTTGTACACCGATTGTATCACGCCCCGAATTTCCAAACACCCTGTGTTTTTTGGGAAGAAGTGAGTTTGGATGGAATTTCACGGGATTTTTCGGTTCAGGTGCTCGGTACGAGCTTGACCACCGTCACCCCGTCGCCGCCTTCTTTGGGGCCGCCGCGCTTATAGCTTTGCACCAGCGGATGCCCGCGCAGATGTTCGCGTACAGCAGCGCGCAAAACGCCCGTGCCCTTGCCGTGAATGATGCGCACAAAAGGCATTCCCGCCATATAGGCCGCGTCCAAATAGTCTTCCAAGCGTGGCAAGGCTTCCTCGATGTTGTGCCCGCGAATGTCCAGTTCCAACCCGGGGGACGCGCTGCGCGTGGCGACGGCGTCCCGACTTCGGGCTGCGCCGCGCACACCCACCGTTGCGCGTTGCTGCTTGGCGGCGCGTTTGCTTTCCCCTTTGGAACGCGGCGCCAGCTCGTCGAGCCGCGTGCGCAGCCGCAAGCGTCCGATGGCGACTTCGGCCTCGTCCTCGCTCAGTTCGGTGATCTGTCCTTCGGCGCTGAGCGTTGCCACCCACACCAGCTCGCCCACACGGAAGCGGTGCGGCTCGTCCCTCTCGTCGGTGCGCACTGGCAGCGGCTCCGGCGCGGCGGGCAAGACTTCTTCCAACGTGCGCGCCTCTTGTTCCACCTGGCGGATCACGTCCAGCGGTTGGCCCGCTGCCGCCAGGCGTTTGCGCATCCGGCGCACTTCGGCACGCAATGTCTCCAACTCGGCCTCGGCTTCTTCACGCGCCTGGGCCAAAATTTCGCGGCGTTCCTGCTCGATATTTTCCAAGCGCCCGCGCAACTCGGCGCGCAGCTCTTCCACCGCCGTAAAGGCACGCAGACCGGCTTCGGCGGCGCGGCGGCTTTCTTCGCGCTTGCGCAAAATTTCGTCCAGCAGTTCATCGGCCTGTAGATCGCTGTGGCCGACCAGCTCCCGCGCTTGGGCGATGATGTGTTCCGGCAGTCCCAGCTGCGCGGCAATCGCCAGCGCGTTGGAGCGTCCGGGCAGCCCGATGATCAGGCGATAGGTGGGCGCGAGCGTCTCCAGGTCAAATTCCACGCTGGCGTTTTGCACGCCCGCTTTTTCGTGCCCGTAGAGCTTCAGCTCGGGGTGGTGCGTGCTGACCAGCGTCGTCACGCCGCGATCCACAAATTCGTCCATCAGCGCGCGCGCCAACGCCGATCCTTCGGCGGGGTCGGTGCCCGCGCCCAGCTCGTCCAGGATCACCAAACAGCGTGGGTCGGCCTCACGCAAGATTTCGATGATGTTGGTCATGTGCGAGGAAAACGTGGAAAGCGACTGCTCGATACTCTGTTCGTCGCCGATGTCCGCAAAGACCTCGCGGAAAACCGACAGGCGCGACGTTTCTGCGGCGGGAATCTGTAGCCCGCATTGTGCCATCAGCGCCAGCAGCCCCGCCGTCTTCAGCGCAACGGTCTTGCCGCCAGTGTTCGGGCCGGTGATGACCAGTGCGTAGGTGTCTTCGTCCAACACTGCGTCAATCGGCACGACCGTTTGCGGGTCAAGCAAGGGGTGGCGCGCTTGGTACAGCGCGATGGTGCTGCCCGGGTGCGGCGGTTCGGCTTCGCGGAAACCGACCAATTCCGGCTCGGTAGCTTCCAGCGCCTCGGCGTAGCGCGCTTTGGCAAAAACCACGTCCAGATAGGCGAGCGTTTCGACGGTGCGCGCGATGTATTTAGCCTCGTGGCCGACCAGGTCGCAAAGTTCGCGCAAGATGCGGCGCACCTCGTTTTCTTCGGCGAGTTGCAGCTCGCGGTAGGCGTTGTTCAGATCCACCGTGGAAAGCGGCTCGATGAAAAGCGTGGCGCCGCTGGCACTTTGGTCGTGCACGATGCCCGGGATGCGCCCTTTGCACTCGGCTTTGAGCGGGATCACGTAGCGCCCGTGCCGTTGCGTGACCAATGCCTCTTGCAGATATTGCTGGTTGTTTGGGTTGTGCGCGATGTTGTTCAGCTTGCTGTGCAGCCGGTCAAACGCCACATGCAGATCGCGGCGCACCTGGGCCAGCTTGGGGCTGGCGCTGTCTTGCACCTCGCCGTTGTCGTCCAAAACACGCGCGATCTCGTGTTGCAACGCGGTACATTCTTCCAGCCGCTCGATGATGCGCGCCAGCGCGGGGAACTGGTTGCCCAGCCGCCCAACGATGCGCCGGAGCGTGGTGGCCTGGCGCAGCGTGTGGCGAATGTCCAGCAGCGTTTGCGGCTCCAGGATCACGCCGCGCGCAGCAGCGTCGGCGGCGTCGCGCACGTCGCGCGCCCCGCCCACACCGATATGCTCGTGTGTGCTCAGCAGCAAGCGCGCCTCGCGCGTTTCGCGCTGCAAGTCCTGCGCCTCGTCCAGGTACGGAGTGGGCTGCAAGTGCAACGCCAGTTCACGCGCCGCCGAAAAAGACGTGTGGCGCGCCAATTGCTCCAATATTTTCGGCAGCTCAAGGGTCTGCACGGATTTTTCGTTCATTATAATCCCTGACTAGTGGGTCATGGTCGCGGTATGTGGTGGGTCGGAAACAAAAACACCGTGCTACGGTTGCGACCGACGGCACGGCGTGGACTTTTGGACACGTGGAAGGCGTGGGGGACGGGTGTTTATCCGTTCACAGACCAGCCCCGCGCGTGCCCGCGCACGACAAACGCCGTTGTCGGCAGGTGCTTGTTCTTGGTGATGTACACGGGGCCGCCTCCTTTCGTTGGATGGGGTGTCTTGCACATGCGCGGAGAAGTATAGCGGCGGCAGGGGGGGCTTGTCAATGGTGGGGCAGCCGTGTTGCGGGGGCGTTGCCCGCGCCCTCAGCAGGGGCGACACCGCTCCAGCACCTCCGCGAGCCGTGCTGCGCACGCCGCACACGCTCACAGGCGCAAACAAGCATCCGCGCAGAGCCAGAAGAGACTTTCGCGCACGTCGGCCAGGGAACGCCACGCGCGCATGTCCCATTCCGCGCCGCTCAGGTCGTCCCCGCCGTAAAGCACCTGCGCAAAAGGCACGTCGCGGAACTGGGCCACAGCCATCAACGCCGCGGCCTCCATTTCCACCGTGAGGCAGCCTTCCGCGCGCCGCCGCGCGATCTTTTGCGGCGTTTCGCGGTAGGGGGCGTCGGTCGTCCACGTTTTGTCCACACGGAAAGGGACCCCGCGCGCTTCCAACGTGCTCGTGAGTGCATTCAGCGCGCCTGCGTGCGCTGCCACCTCGCGTGCAGGCGGCAGGTAGTGGTAGGATGTGCCCTCGTCGCGCACGGCAGCGGAAAGCGCGATCAAGTGGCCGACGGCGATGTCTTTTTCCAACACGCCACAGCCTCCACATGCAACGAACTTGCGGCAGCCGAAGGCAATGGCTTCTTCCAGCAAGCTGGCGGCCAGCGGCGCGCCGAGTCCGGGTTGGAAGAACGCCAGGCGTTGCCCCCTGTGCGTGATTTCGTAGATGGGGTGCGGGCCGTCTTCCCAGCGGTTTTCTACGAGCATGTTGGCGCCGCGGGCGGCGGCGATTTTCTCCACAACATCGTGGAAAAAGCACAGCACGCAGTGCTCCGGCATGTCATGTGGCTCGATCACTTTCGACGGCTCAATGAAGGCTTCGCGCGTGGGATCGAATTCCAAGATCGGGTAGCTCATGTGCGTTCCTCACCAATCCTCGTCAAAGCCGCGAAAACCTTCCGGCAAGTCCTCCATGCCCAGCGGAATTTCCTCCGGCGGGGGCGGAGGGAGCGGCGCGGGCAGCGCGGGCAGCGGCTCGGCGAGCGTGGCAGGCGTGAAAAGGCCAGAATCAATCAGCAGACGGCGTGTGTGCATGATCACCGCGCCGACGCCCGCCAACGCTGTGATCAGCTCCAACACCAACGCCAGCGCCGGTACGGGCACGTGGATCGCCAACGTGTAGACGAGCGTGCCCAGGCTCAGCGTCAGCAGCCAACGCTGATAAATGCTCAGCTCTCGCATTCGTGGCACACGGTGCGCGAGCATCTGCCCAAGCGTGTAGCTGACCACCAGCCGCCCCATGAAAAGCAGCAAAAAGCTCAATATCCCAACCAATGCGGAGGTCGTGATCAGCACGCCCACGCCAACCATGACCGTCAGCTCGTTGAGCTTGATCAGGTAAAACACCAGCACCACGATCAGCCCCAACGTCAGCACGGTGATCACGGTGGGGATGGCGAGCATGAAGGTCAGCAGCCCCCAGCCGATAGTGGGCACGGTGCGGCGGCGCACGTGTTGCGCGGGACGGCGGATCATGTTGGGCGCGAGACGCAACCCGACCGCACCGAGCGCCAGCAGCGTCAGCATATCACGCAGCGAGGCGACGAAATACTCGCGCAGAATTTTGGCCGCGTCGTTGGGTTGCGCCACTTTGGTAATGTCCGGCTGGCCGCCGGTCTGCTCGAAGCGCAAACGTCCCTTGATCGCTGGGCGCGGCACGTCGCTGGGCGTGGCGGCGTTGTAACGCAAATCGCCCATGATACGCGCTTGCGGATCGACGTACAGGCCAGGGTCAATGAACGTCACATCGTAAAGGGGCAAGCTGGGAAGATCGGCATTGCGGCGCGGGTCGCCGACGCTGGCTTCTACGTTGCCAGTGACCACACCTTGCAAGGTGAACGCTTCTCCCCCAAAGCTAACGTCGCCGCTGACCGTGCCTGCCAGTTGCGCCTGATAGCCGTAAATTTGCACATTGCCGGCCAGCGCTGCATTTTCTTGCATCTGGGTATCCATGGCAACGGCGACCACGTCCAGCCGCTGCGAGGTGAAACGCGCGCTTTGTTCGATCACCAGCGATACGCCGCCGAAATGCAGATCGTCGCCGACCGTGCCCGCAACGGTCAACTTGCCCCCCCCCACCCACACGTCGCCGGTGACGGTGGCGCTCTCGTAGAGGGTGACCGACGAGGCGATGCCGACCAAGTCCCCGTCCACCGTGCCGCGCACATCTAGCACGCGACAGAAAAAATAGAGATCGTCGGCGATGGTAGTGTCCTCGCCAATCTCGCAGCGATCTCCACGCAGCCCTTCGGACGCTTCCACGCGGCCCACTGCGCCCGCCAGCGTGAGCAGTACCAGCAGCGTGAGCAAAAATCGTCGTCGTCGGGCCGGACGGTGCATAAACAGACTTCCTTTGGCGGGCGGAACGCGCCTGTATTGTACCCACTAGGCGGGAAATGTTGAAAATGAGCGCGTGTCGCCGCCGCGCTCAGTGCGTGATCACGCCCAGAAAAATTTTGTCGGAAACTTGCTGCAACGTTCCGCTTTCCAAGTCCAATTTGTACGTGCCGCCCAGCGTGGGGCTGGTCAGCAGCAGCGCGGCGTCTTCGTCAATGAACGCCTGCGGGATGTAACGGTTCGGGCTTGCGCTCAGCAGCACGGTTTGCTGCCCTGCGGCTACGTCGGCCAGCACCAGCGCGTACTGCTCGGGAATCAAGCCCGCTTCCACACCCAGGCCGGACGCGGCATTGTAGGCTGCCAGCGTGCCGGTGGCGTTCAGCAACAGATCACCGGCTTGGCGCTGAGCAAGCGCAGGCGGCGGAATTTGGATGCCTGCACCGGTGAGCAAGTCCCAAACGTGCAGTGTGAAAGGCCCCTGCCCTTGAGGGGCTTCCAGCCGCGCAAAGATGCGCCCGCCAGCGGTCACAGCAGCGGGACAAGCACAGTTGGGTTCGCCGGACAATGGGAAGAGCATTTCGCCTTCGATGTCGTATTCCTCCACATGCGTCAGCGGCGCGAACGGCATGTGCTCGGAAGGCACGAGCGGGTACGCGGTATCGTAAAAAAAGAGCTGCCGTCCTTCAGAAAGCGCCAGGGGATGGAGTGCGTGGGCGTCCTGAGCGCTCAGCGGCAGTTGGCGCAAGTCGTCCCCGTCGGCCCAGGCCACATACGCCTCGGATTGTCCCATTGTGTTCACGCGCACCCAGGCCACCGCCGTATGATCCGGCGTGGTGACCCAGCTCAGCGCGATGGTGTCCGGCGTGCGCTGGATGAACGGGTGCGGCTCGAGCGTACCGTCGGCGCGAACACGCATCACCGCACCGGTTTGTCCCTTTTGATACAGCACGTAGTCGCCCAGCAGCGTGAAGCCGTGCCCGCTTTCCACGCTGGCGACCGTGCTCAGACCGCTGAACGTGTCCATGAAGTACAACCGTGCGGTGGGGGAATCCGGCGCCTGTTCCAAGTAGACCTCGACGCGCTGAGTAGCGCTTTGGGCACGCGCGCGCGCCGGCGGGGGAACAAGCATAGCGACGAGCGTCAGTGCCAGCAACACGTGCGGCCAGCACGCGCGCCGGTGCGCCGCCCGCTGGCCTGGCTTTGCCAGGCCTCGGCGATGCGGAGCATCGCCGGTGCGCTTTCCAGCGC
>CAZZNC010000032.1:0-12247 GCA_964655405.1 uncultured Anaerolineaceae bacterium
ACGAAGCAAAGCACCGCGTTGCGCTGTACCTGGAGCAGCGCCGCCGCGAGCTGGGGGATATTGATTGGGTATAGAACAACCGTTCGTCTTGCGGGAATTCCGCTGACACACTACCACACAAGCAACCGGATAGCTCAAAAAAACGCTCCGATTTGCATGGATGGTCGCTTCAGTTCAGATCCACTAGCATATAGGGGTTGATGTTGAGCACGGTGGTTTTGCCGAGCACCGTTCGCCGAGGCTTACGACGATCCCAGGTGTCCACGTGGCCGTGCAACAGGTATTGCGGGCGTGCCCAGTGGATCAAATAGCGGAATGCGCGAAAACCGCGATGTGCGTAGTCTCCGGGAACGTCGTGGATGCCGTGCGGAGGCGCGTGAGTTACGAAAACATGCACCCCATAGCCATACCGCGCGCGGTTGGTAACCATGCGTGGCATCATCTGCAACACATACGCAAACATCTCGGCTTCGCTGTATTGTACCGGCCCGCGATTGTAACGCGGCGAACCTTCCAATCCGGCGAACCAGTAGCCTTTATAGCGCACGAATTGCCCGTGCAGATTGTCTCCCCCGGGCAAAGGGGGCAGGTGGTAGGTGGTGTCGTGGTTGCCGCGCACATAAAAGAGCGGGCACGAAAGCACCGTGCTGACAAAGTCTAAATAGTCCACGTGCATATCGCCACAGCTGATCAGCAGTTCCACGTCCGCATAAGTGTTTTGGAGGAACTCGGCGTTTTGCAACTGTGGCATTTCCACGTCACTGATCGCCAAAATCTTCACGGCACGCTTGTTAGTTTTCCTCATCGGCCCGCGCCAACGCAAATTTGGGCTTTGGACGGGGCACGTTTGGCCCGCGTCGCATCGCGTGGATCACTTCTGCCAGGATGCTCACGGCGATCTCCTTGGGGGTTTCCGCGCCGATGTCTAGCCCGATCGGTGTGTGCACGCGCGCCAGCTCCTCATCGCTCAAGCCGTCTTCGCGCAGCTTCTTGGCGGTCAGCGCCCAGCGCCGCCGGCTGCCGATCAGCCCCACATAGGGCACATCGGAGGCCAACAGCGCGGGGATCAAGTGCCGGTCCACCACCAGGCCGCGCGTCACGGCCACCACATAGGTGCGCGGTGTCAAGTCCAGCGCGGCGGCCAGCTCCTCGGCGGGCGCCTCGATATAGGCGTCCGCGCCCGGGATGTTTTCGGCGCTGGCATAGTTCGGGCGGTCGTCGGCCACCACCACGCGCAAGCCGAGCCATTTTGCCAGCTCCGCTACCGCTTTGCCCACATGCCCCACACCGACCACAATCACGGTCGGCGGAGGCAAGAGCGGCTCGACGAAAATTTGCACCGTGCCGCCGCAAACCCCCGGGCCGTCTTCTGCGCTGTGTGCGTTGAGCTTGTAGGTGCGCAAGCGCGTTTGGCCGTCCCGCAAAGCGGACTGCGCCTCGCCGATCACTTGCGCCTCCACCGCGCCGCCGCCCACCGTGCCGACAATGCTGCCGTCGGCCCACACCAGCATTTTGCTGCCCGCACGGCGCGGCACCGAGCCTTCCGCCGCGACGATGGTTGCCAGCGCCGCCGCGCGCCCTTCGCGTCGCGCTTGCAAAGCCGCCTCCAAGACGGCGCGCTCTTCGTCCATCGCTTACGCTCGTTCCTGGGCGCGCTGGGCTTGCAACGCCCGCCAGATCTTTTCCGGCAACAGCGGCGCGTCGGGGATGCGCACGCCCACCGCATCGTACACCGCGTTCGCCAACGCAGGCGCCACGCCGTCCAGTGGAATTTCCGCAACGGCCTTCGCGCCAAAGGGGCCGCTTTCCTCGTAAGTCTCGATGAAGATCACGCCCATTTCCGGCATCTCGTCCGCGCGGTAAATCTTGTAGCCGCTGAAGTCCGTGTTCAGCAAGCGCCCGTGCTCGTCAAAGGCCATTTCCTCGGCGTGCCCATAGCCGAGCGCCTGCGCCATGCCGCCCTCGATCTGTCCGCTGGCCGTCACGGGGTTGATGATCACGCCGCTGTCTACCGCCATGATCATTTCGTCCACCGTCACCTGGCCGGTTTCGGTGTCCACCGTCACGGTGACGAACTGCGCAGCAAACGGCGGCGGCGACTCCGGACTGACGTAGCTGGCCGTTGCCATGATCTGCAACTGATTTTCGTGGTGCAAACTGTTGAGCGCGATCTCGCGGTGCGTCACGGTGCGCCCGTCCGGCGCAAAAGCGGCGTGGTCTCGCAACGTGATCTTGTCAGGCGAAACCGGCGCGTGCTCGCCTTCTTGCTTGTTGAACATGCGCGCGGCCACTTCGCGCATTTGTGCCGCGACTTTTTCCGCCGCGATGACCACCGCGCGACCGGAAATATAGGTCGTGCTGGAAGCATACGCGCCTTTGTCGAATGGGGTAAAGTCCGTGTCCGACGAATAGGTGATGATGTCCTCCGGCGTGCAGCCGAGCACTTCGGCGGCCATTTGCGCCAGCACCGTATCCGATCCTGTGCCCAGGTCGGTGGCGCCCACCAGCAAATTGAACGAGCCGTCGTCGTTGATCTTGATGCTCGCCGCGCCCATGTCCAAACGCGGAATGGCCGTGCCCTGCATCACCATCGCTACACCAATCCCGCGCCGCAAGTGCGGTTTGCCGGGTACTTCGTGCCAGGCCGGATTGCCGAATTTCTCATACCAACCGATGGCCGCCGCGCCTTGTTCCACGCATTCCGGCAGCCCGTTGGTGTGGATGTATTCCGGCTCGGCCTCGCGCCCCTCGCTCCATGCTTTGCTGGCCGGGTGCTCGTCGCCGGCTTTGAGCGCGTTCTGCAAACGGAATTCCAGCGGATCTAGGCCCATTTCGCGCGCGATGTATTCCATGTGCTGTTCAACAGCCCAAAAGCCCTGCGGCACGCCGTAACCGCGATACGCGCCGGAAGGCGGCAAATTGGTGTAGACGATGTCGGCGGTGAACTTGAGGTTCGGCGCGTTGTAGAGCGAAAGGGCTTTGTGGCCGGTGTTGCCCGCAACGGTCATGGCGTGCGCACCACAGGCGCCGGTGTCGCTAAGTACGTACATTTGGTTGGCGACAATCGTGCCGTTCTTCTTGACGCCCGTCTTCATGGTGATGTACATCGGGTGACGGGAGCGCGCGGCTTTGAATTCCTCTTCGCGCGTGTACTCCATGCGCACGGGCCGACCGGTGACAATGGTCAAATGCGCGCAAATGTCTTCCAACAGCACCTCTTGCTTGGCGCCGAAGCCGCCGCCGATGCGTGGTTTGATTACACGGATACGTTTTTCCGGCAAGCCCAACACCGGTGCCAAGATGCGCCGCGCGTGAAAGGGCACTTGTGTGCTGGTGCGGATAACAAGGCGGTCGTCTTCGTCCCACCAGGTGACGCAAACGTGCGGTTCGATGGGCGCTTGGTGCACCTTGGGGCTGTAGTAGATGCCTTCGAAAATGCGGTCTGCTTTGGCAAAGCCCTCTTCGATGTCGCCCAACTCCCATTCGATCACGGCGGCGAGGTTGCGCTCTTTGTCCGCGATTAGCCAACTATCCGGCTCGTCGTGGAGCACGGGGGCACCTGGGGTCATGCTGTCGCGCGGATCGAAAAGCGCGGGCAGCTCCTCGTATTCTACTTCGATCAGTTCCAACGCCTTGAGCGCAATCGCCTCGTTTTCGGCTGCGACCGCCGCCACGCGGTCGCCCACAAAGCGCACTTTGTAATCCAGGCTAAAGTTGTCGTGCGGCCCGGGTTCGGGGTCGCTTTGGCCTGCGGTGGTGTAGGGCACGCGCGGCAAGTCCTTGTGCGTCAGCACTGCATGGACGCCGGGCAAGGCGCGCGCTTTGCTCGCGTCAATGTGCTTGATGATTGCGTGCGGATGGGGACTGAGCAGCAGTTTGCCCACCAACATCCCGCGAAATTCCACATCATCGGTGAAGGCGGGCTTGCCTTGGGCCAATTTGCGCGCATCTACCTTGCGCACCGGTTTGCCCACTTGGTGCAACGTGTCCACTTCTGGCGCTACCAACATGATCGGCAGCGTGCGCGTGGAAGTTACGGGCATACCGGCGGGGCCGCCCATCTCTTTCGGCGGTAACCTATCGGCTTCGTCGTCGTGCTCGGGCGGGCGACGGAATAAATCCGGTGGGGCGGGGATGGCGCGCTGTTCGCCGATGGGGGGCACTTGCTCGCCGCGCATCACCGCTGCCGCGCGCAAGACGGCTTCCACCGGCTTGACGTATCCTGTGCAGCGGCACAACACGCCGGAAAGCGCCTCGCGCACGTCTTCCTCGCTGGGGTTCGGCTCACGGTCTAGCAAGGCCTTCGCCGCCAAGATCATGCCCGGGGTGCAATAGCCGCACTGAATCGCGCCGGTTTCCATGAAGGCGGTTTGCAACGGGTGCAAGGGGGCAGAGCCACGCCAGCCGCGTTCTTGCGCACCGCCGAGACCTTCGATGGTTTGCACCTCGTGGCCCTGCACCTTGAACGCCAGTATCAAAGATGCAGGCACGGGTTTTCCGTCCACCAAGACAAGATCGGAGCCTGTTTCCCCTTTATGGTCACCATATTTGACGCCGAAGAAGCCGTTTTCGCGCAAGAGGCGAAAGAGTGTTGTATTCGGCGTCGCTTCGAAACTCACCGCCTCGCCGTTCAGCGTAAAATTAACCTTCACCGGATCACTCCTCGACGATGATCGTACCGATAAATAATCGCATGTCGTTTGTGGTTTCCCATGTTTTCGATTGTACCGGATAACGTGCACCTGAGCGGGCCTCGAACACCCCGAGCGCCACCACGTACTTCCCTGGAGGAAGGGAAGCGGGCAAAGGCAGGGTATACACGTCCTCGAACGTTTCGGGCAGCCAGTTTGCCGGCGGATAGACGCCTCCGCCTGCCCGTGCGACTTGTTGCAGGGCAGGCCCGACATCGATTTGACTTTCATTATACAAGTGAATGAAGATTACGCCGTCCCCGGTTTGCGGCGCGGGGCCTTCCCAACGCAACGTAACGGAAAGCTGACCGTCGGTGTCGGGGTGTGGCGGCGTGTAGTCCAACGAAGCCGCCAGCAGGCGCATTTGCCCTTCTGGGCCAAAGCGCGCGACCGGCTCGGCCCCCTCCTGCTCCGGCACAAAAGTTCCCTGATACGCCCAATGGGTATATGGCATATAGGCTTGGGTGTCCGCGTCGGCAATTTCTGCCTCGATGCGCACGCGCGTTTCTGTCCCTGTGATGCGCGTCCCGTCTACCAACGTGGCGATCTCGACCCAATGCCCGGGAATTTCCGGTTGGACGCGCGTGGCGGCCAGCTCTCCGTTGATGATCACGCGCAGCGGTACGCTAGCGTGTGCATGTACGCGCGTAATCAGCAGCAGATCGCGTCCGGGGTCGGTGTGCAAAGTGAATTCCTCCCCACCGGTGAGCACGCGCCCGCCGTCCACTGCCCAGCAGCCGTCTTCGTCAAGGCCACAGGCGTAATAACGATAGCGGAAGATCTCAGTGGCAAAGCCGGGGGGTGTTGCGTGTTCCCACCAACGGTAATCGTGTGCGGCTTCACTTTCCAAGTTTGCCACGTCCAGCGTGTCCACCAGCTCGAAGCCGTCCAATGTGCGCAGCGTTGTCGGTTGGGCAACAAGTTCGCGTTCGCGGATGTATGTCCAGTCTGCCTCATAAACGCTCTGATAGCCGCCCGACGTCGCCACATTATAGTGTGGCAGTTTGAGCGGAAAAGAAACGTGCTCTTGTCCGAAAACGCCTGCGTTCACCAAATAGCGCAATCCCTGCACGTCGGGATAAATGGCAAACCAGCTTGGACGGGAGGCGCTGTGGGCCAGATGTTCGAACGTGGCGCCCGGACCTTCTCGCCACGAAGCTGCCGACCCTGGCGTCGTGAGTCCGACTACGTCATAAAGGGGATTGGGCGTGAAGTAGCCCATCAAGCCCACGTCGTGCACAACGATTCGCGCGTCTGGTGGCACGTGCGCGCGCACCCAACGTTCCATCGGGTACTGTTGCCCGCGCACAATGCCCACGTTTGCCGCGTAATTGTAAGCAAAGATAGGTGTGGTCAGCGCGGCGCCCAGCACAATTAGCACGGGGAGTGCCCAGGGCCACACACGCCCATAACGCCGCAAGCGTTCGCTGACCATCGCCGCTCCCCACGCTGCCGCCGGATAGAAGAGCGCAATGGCGGGCAACTGATAGCGTTTGAATTGCCAAAACGCCGTGTCCAGTGTGGCAACGCCTGCGGTCAGTGCCAACAACCACACCAGCATCATGACCGGCAACGTGATCTGTCGCCGCCGCACAGCCCAGATTGTGCCCACAATCACCGTGCCCAATGCCAGCGCAGAAAGAATCCAGGGCATGAAAAAGCCGTAATCCGTGCTGATCCCACTCAGCAGCTCGCGCCACATGCGCACGAAAAATTCTCCGCTCATGTGTAGCCGGTCTGTCAGGGGCGCGCTGGTGTTATACAGATGTGACTTGGCACGCATTCCCGAAGAAGTTGCGTCGCCAGTGAGCGCCCAGTTGAGCAACGGCTGTACGCCGCTGAGCATAAGGGGAACGGCCAGCCACGCCCAGCGCCCCAAGCGCGGCGCGCGCGAGGTCGCCGCCCGCCGCAACGTGGCGGGGCGGCGGGCGACGTGCGCGCCGCGTGTTTCCGTTCCCAGCCACAGCCATGTTGCCAGCGCCAGCGCTCCCAAACCGGCCAAGATCGCGCCCTCAGGGCGGGTCAGCACCATCAGCGAGGCGCTCAACGCAAAGAAGCGCACATCGCGGCGCGCCAGTGCGTAAAACGTCAGTAGCACGGTGAACACGAAAGGCATGGTTTCCATGCCGCTCAGTGCGGCCCACACAAAAGGACCACTCAGCACAAAGGCCAGTGTTCCGGTCAGCGCGTAACCGTGTCGCCGATGTTCTGGCACGTTCCAAGGCACGCGCAGTCCCAGCAAGTACACCAGCCACGCCGAGCCGAAAAAGCTCAGTGCCCCGATTCCCAGCGCCCAATAAGCCAGACGCCAGCCACTGAAGCCCAACACATAGCCCACGGCCAAAAGTGGCGCATAAAGCAAGCTGGTTGCGCCGGAAGTTGGAGGCTCGCCCGGTTTGTAAACCATCGGGTGGCCGTGTGCCCACTGCCGTGCATACTGAAAATGAATGTAGGTGTCGTCCAATGGCAGCAGAACCGGGTTGTGGCTCACCGCCAACCCCCAGGCCAAATAAGCCGTGAGCACCAGCGCCGCAGTCGCCAGAAGGGCCAGCCACGCAGCCCAACGCCGCCGACTGACCCTCCTCTGCTCATGCCCTGCCGCGCGTTCCACTGTGCGCGTTTTTTGCAAGAGCGCCTCTCCCTATTTTGTCTCGTTGTCTATCGGATAGACACGCCAGCCGAGGTCTTGTTGCAACATGGGCGCCATTTTCTGGGGCGGGATGGCAACCAATTTCGCTTTGGCTTCCACCGCCACCGTGCCGTCCGCCAACACAACATCCCCTCGCACTTGCGCTACACGTCCGCGATCTTCCTCCACCCAACCCCGCACCGTGAACTGCTGTTCCAGCGGCACGGATTTGCGGTAGCGGATTTCCAGTTGCGCGGTGAACATGAAGCGTTCCTCGGTGATCTCGTGGTACTCGCCTTCTTCGCCTTCGGCCAAGATAGCGCGGCCCATGGTCTCGTCAAGGATCGTCGCCAAGACACCTCCGTGTGCAATGCCCGGGTAGCTCTGGTGGCAATCCTGCAACGTGACGCGCGTCAGGCAGCGATGATAGCCGTCGTTGAAAAAATGCAAATGCAATCCACAGCTGTTTTCCACGCCGCACACGAAGCAAAACCGCGAACTCGGCTGGGGATCATGGCGTCCGTCGGCGTGTGCAGGTTCGTTCATCGTTTGCGCTCCACGTTTCAGGCGGAATAACCGTTGGCGAACGTGTCAATCATCATCCGCACGTCTGGCCCCAATGGGTACAACACCGGACATGTGCAGCCCGCCGCCACATATTCGCGCACTTTGGCACGCACTTCGTCCGGCGTGCCGGAAGCCGTGATCATCTGCACCACATCGTCGGGCACAAGTTCCATCGCCCGCTCGATCTGTTCTTCGGTGGCGGGCCAGGTCAGCACTTGGTGGATTTCGTCGAGCAGCTCTTCGCTGACGCCGCTGGCTTTCATGATGTGCGGCTGCTGCCCCAGATATTGCGTCACCAGCTTTCGCGCGCCGTCGAGCGCTTTTTTACGGTCTCTATCCACCGAGCAAACCACCAGTTGCGGGCGGTCTATGTTTTCGACCGTGCGACCGGAAAGTTTGGCCCCTTGTTCGATCTGTTCCAATGCGCGCACGTTGTACTGCGGCGAAACGAGGTAATTGAGCAGCACCCCGTCGGCGATCTCGCCGGAAAGCGCCAACATCTTCGGCCCGGTTGCGCCGATGTAGATCGGCACGTTGCGCGGCTCACGCCGCCCGTGCACAATGTCCAGTTCCACGCCGTCCATGTGCACGAATTCTCCGTGAAACGTGACGCGCTTCATCGCCAGCAAATCGCGCACGACGGTCACGTGCTCGCGTATCGCCAAAAGCGGTTTATGGCGGTGGATGCCCACGTTTTTCGCCAGCGGGTCCCACCACGCCCCGATGCCCAAGATGATGCGATCCGGCGCCAGATCGTCCAGTGTCAGGAAGGTGGCCGCCGTCAACGCGGCGTTGCGTGTCCAATTGTTGATCACGCCCGAACCGATCTTGATATGCTCGGAGGTTGCCCCGTAGGCGGCCATCGGCACGATGGCGTCGCGCACCAAACGGCTTTCGGCTTGCCAAACGGCTTCAAAGCCGTGTGCTTCTGCATATTGCACATATTCGATAGCGTCCCGCAAAGGGTGCGCGTCCTGTAAATATATTGCCACACGATCAGCCATTGCTCTAAGCCTCCCAAAAGTCCAAGCCAATTCCAAAAACGCTACTCAGCCTACTTTACAGGTCATATCCAAAACACGCATCACCCGCGAAGGTCACTTCGTCAGAAGCGAGCGGCTCGATAATGGGTTTCCCAAGCTGCTGCGCCAGCTCCAAATAGGCACGCACGTCATCCGGTGTGTCCAGGTCGAGCGCCACCCGCTCGGAGCGATAGATGAGCACATCGGCGCCGGCTTCGCGCGCCAGGCGCTGATGCCGCAAAAAGCTTCCCTCTCCATAAGCATAGCTGATCACCCCGGGAGGGTGCATCAACATTAAGTTGGTGCCGCCTTCGTGACGGTCGGGGGCGATCACAACGGATTGCAGATAGCGCCCCAAGTCGATCACTTCGCGGATGTCCGCAGCTTCCAAAAGCGGTAGGTCGGCGGGCACGACCAGCGCCGCCGAAGCGCCTTTCATCCAAAGGACTTGTGTGGCGCGTTGCAGCGCGTTGTTGAGTTCGGGTGTGCCGCTCTCTTGCACAGTCTGGGCGTCCAGTTCCCGCACCATTGCCAGCGCCTGTGAATCTCGACTGATGACCAACACACCCTGTACCGCTGGTTCTTCGACCAGCAAGCGCACTGTCCGTCGCAACAGACGGGCGGCCAGTTCTGCGCGATCTTCCGGTAACAATGCTTCCGACAAACGGCTTTTGGCACGCGAAAGTGGTTTGACCGGTACAATCGCCCAAACGTTCATGCGTGTAATCCCTCCACCCAGCGTAACACTTTTTCGGCTAAACGTACTTTATCAGCGTTGGTGCGCATCAGAGTCGACGTGACCAGGATCGGAACCTTGTCCGCTTGCGCCAACGCGCGATCCGTTTCATCGATCACCAGGCCGTCGAGCAGGCCCGCATAATAACGTATCAAATCGGGCGGTGTGATGCCCAGCCCTAACTCGCGCATGAGCTTGTCCGCAGGCCCTTTGACAGCTTTGCCGTCCACAAAAGGACTGACCGCCACACACACGCCCCGCCGTGCTTGGATCGCTTGCCGCACCTCGGGCACAACCAGGATCGGTTCGATGGAAAGCACCGGATTGGATGGGCAAAAGATGATCGCCTCGGCTGTTCGTAGAGCGCTTAGCACGGCTTCAGTAGCGCGCGCGTCCTCCGCTTTCTCATACCATACTCTTTGCACGGTCGGTTGCCAACGATGGCGCACGAAATATTCCTGAAATCCGAGCGTGCCGTGCTCCACCGTCTCCACCATCGTGCGCAGCGGATCGTTGGTGACAGGCAGCAGACGCCCTGGCATTCCCAGCGCTCCGACCAGCCGCGCGGTGACCTCGGTCAGCGGCACACCCGCCGCCAACCATTGCGAGCGTAGCAGATGTGTTGCCAAGTCGCGGTCGCCCAGCCGAAACCACGTTTCCTCGCCATAGCGAGCGAGCATCTCCAGCATTTGCCAACTGTCACCGGCCAGCCCCCAACCCGTCTGTGAATTGGCAACACCGGCCAGCGTGTACATCACGGTGTCCAGGTCCGGGGAAATGTGCAGCCCGTAGAGCGTAAAATCATCGGCAACGTTGCCGATGATAGTCAAGCGTTCGGGGGGCACACACTGCGCCAACCCATACGCCAATTTGGCCCCGCCGACGCCGCCGGCTAGTGCCACGACGCGGCTTTCGGTTACGTGTACCATCGTGTTTTGTCCTCGATAGCTTCGCGCGTGCGCGTGGGCGTTTCCGCCGGATAGCCGAGCGTGATTAGCCCCTGCGCCACCCAGTCTTGCGGCAAGTCCAGCGCCTGCCGCACTTCCTCCGGCGCAAAGAGCGGCGCACAGATCCAACACGCGCCCAGCCCTTCCGTGTGCGCGGCCAGCAGCAGATTTTGCACAGCCAGCGCCACACTTTGCACGGCCATGACGTGCTCACCTTGCTGACGGTGCGCGTCCGCATACGACGCCATCGCCGTCGTGCTCAAAAAGAACACGATCAGCGCGGGCGCTTTGGTTAAACGCGCATAGGAACGCGCCAACTGCGCGTCCACGTCTGCCGCGTTCATGCTTTCCGCCAGCAAATCCGCGCGGAAGCGCGCGCTCATCGCTTCGGCCAGCGCCGCTCGCTGCTCGCCGTTCGTCAGCACCGCAAAGCGCCAGGGCTGCCGGTTGTGCGCAGAAGGCGCCCAGCGCGCCGCTTCCAGCAAACGTTCCAGCGTGGCGCGCGGTACGGCGCGGGCCGCATAACGACGGATCGAGCGTCGCTCTCGCATGATAGCAAGCAGCGCCTGGGTATTCTTGACGCTCACCCACCGTCCTCCTGATAGTCGCCGTAGAGGTCGAGTTCGCGCGGACGCACCAGCTCTGCCGCGCGCCCGTCACCGGCGGGGATGCGCAGCCTGCGCACCAACACCACCGGCAAGCCTTCCGCCGCCTGCCCGCTGAGCAAGCCCGCCGCCGCTGCGATCTCGTCGCCCAATCCGGTCACGGTCACTTCCAGCGTGCGCCCGTAAAGGTCGGTTTCGCCGCGCCGATCCCAAAGCGCGGGCAGCCCTGCCAACCCGATCGCTGCGCCGACCGTGCCCAAGCGAAACGGGCGCCCGTGCGAATCGCTGATGATGATGCCGACTTGCACACCGGTCAGCTCGGCCAGGCGTGCGCGGATGTGGCGGGCGGAAGCGTCCGGATCGTGGGGCAACAGCAGCACCCAATGCTCACCGTCCCGCCCCACGTTGGAGTGATCCACACCCGCATTCGCCAGCGTGAAGCCCAGCCGGTGGCGCACGATCAGCACGTCGCGGCGCATACGCGAAATGCCCTGCGCCTCGCCCAAGATCACCTCGACCAGGCGCGGGTCTTTGTTCACGACCGCCGCCACACGCTCGGCGCGCGCTGAGGGCGTCACCTGGCGCAAGTCCACGAAACGCCCCTCGGCTTTGGAAACCAGCTTGGAGGTGATCACCAGCACGTCACCGGCACGGAGCACCAGCCCCGCGCCGTCCAACGCATCGGCGATCAGTTTGGGGAGGTCGTCGCCCGGTTGGATATGGGGAATGTTTGGGATGGCGGTCAGCGTCAGTTGTGGCGGAGGTGGTGGCTTTTGCACGGCTACTCCAGCCCTGTGATGCGAATACCTGCCCCCGATACCTTGTAACGCTTGTTGATGTAGAGCAAAACGGGCGTCAGCGCTTCCACGGCCACCGCGTTAGCCAGCGGACCAGCGTCAACAGCACGCATTCCGTCAATGGCGGTGACCAATTGTGCCACCTCGTTTTTGGCGTCCTTGTCGTCTCCACAAATCAATACGTCGCAATTGACACTGTGGCGCAGCTCCTTCAGGTGCGCCGCGCCCACGTTTTGGAAGGCTGCCACCACGC
>CAZZNC010000033.1:0-12123 GCA_964655405.1 uncultured Anaerolineaceae bacterium
GGAAAAGCACGGTTTGCAAAATATTCGACCCGACCGATGGTATCCGATGCGGGATACTGTGAGCCTGTACCGCGACATCCTCGATATGTTCGACATGGTCGCTTGGGGGATAGCCATTGGCAAGATCGTTGCGGCGTCTTCTGGAGGGATGACCTTTGAGACGTATATCGAAAATCTCAACGAGGTTTACCATTCGGTGCACCGTGGGGACGGTATCGGAGATGCCATCGGCGAGATGGTTGCGGATGGGCGCGCCATTGTCACGACGAGTTCGCCTTATCCTGACGATTTGGAATATGGCGTTTTCTACGGCATAGCCAAGTCTTTGTTGCCGTCCGATGCCGATCTGATTGTGGCGTATGATTCGGGCGTGTTGCGGCGCGACGACGGAGGGGACTACACGGTCTACCATATCGAATGGTAGTTTTGGCGCTGTGGAAACTTCTTTCTTGAAACCGTGAACCATCGAAAGGCGGAAAAGGCCAGCTAACCCTCGTCAAAGCGAAAATCTGCACACCGGCGCTTAGTTTTGCTTTGGCCCCAGCTTTGGGAAGCGTGCCTCGGCCTCCCCTTGCTGAGTGCCCTCACAGCCACTATACTCGTGCTGCGTTGGAATATGAAGCACACAGAGGGAAAAACTATCGTGGCGTCGTTACGCAAAGGTACGCAAAAGACGCGCCGCTCGTTCTTCGGGCGCATCACCCAACTCTTCAGTGCGTCGGAAATTGACGAGGACGCTTGGGAAGAGGTCGAGGCGTTGTTGGTGCAGGCGGACGTGGGCGTGGCAACGACCATGCAGCTCGTAGAGACGTTGCGCGCCCGCGTGCGCAAAGAGGGCATCAAGCACCAGGAAGAACTGATCGCCGCGCTGAAGGAAGAGTTGCTGGGCTTGTTGATCGAACCGACCCCGCTCAATCTCAGCGGGCGTGAGCTTTCGGTCATGCTCATTGCGGGCGTCAACGGCTCTGGCAAGACCACATCCATCGGCAAGTTGGCGCACCGCATGAAGCTCAACAACCGCAAGGTGATCTTGGCGGCGGGCGACACGTTCCGCGCGGCAGCCATCGAGCAGCTCAAGCTGTGGGGTGAGCGCGTAGACGTGCCGGTGATTGCCGGATTGCCGAATAGCGACCCTGGCGCGGTGGTTTTCGACGCGGTCAACGCGGCCAAAGCGCGCAGCGCCGAGGTGTTGATCGTGGACACGGCGGGCCGTCTGCACAGCAACTTCAACTTGATGGCCGAGCTGGGCAAAATCCGCGATGTGTTGCGCAAAGCCGTGCCGGACGCGCCGCACGAAACGCTGTTGGTGTTGGACGGCACGACCGGACAAAACGCGCTCACGCAGGCCAAGAAGTTCCAGGAAGCTGTGGACATCACCGGCGTGATCGTCACCAAGCTGGATAGCACGGCCAAAGGCGGAATGCTCTTTGCTATCCAGCATGAGCTGGGCTTGCCAGTGCATTACGTGGGCATCGGAGAAGGGATGCACGATCTGGTCTTTTTCAACCCGCGCGCCTTCGTGGATAGTCTATTCGACGAAACAGAGGAGTGATCACGGTGGAAGCCTTACTCAGCCGTCTAAACGTCATGCGTCGCACGGTTCAGCAGCTCATGGAGCGTCTTTGACGTACCGGCCCAAACCCGTGAACTCCAGGAATTGGAAGAGCGCTCCGCTCAGCCGGATTTTTGGAACGATCCACAAGCTGCACAGCGGGCCATGCGCCAACTTTCACGCTTGCGCGCCAATGTAAAGGTGTGGCACGCAACGCTGCAACGCATCGAGGACGCTATCGAGCTGGCCGAGCTGGGCGACGAAAGCCTCGCCGAGGAACTGACCCAAGAAGCCGACACGCTCGAAGCGTTGATCGAGCGGCTGAACTTTCGCGCCAAGCTCAGCGGTAAATACGACGCGGAAGACGCGCTGTTGGCGATCCACGCAGGCGCGGGCGGCACGGACGCTCAGGACTGGGCCGAAATGTTGCTGCGCATGTATTTACGTTGGGCGGAGCGGCGCGGCTTTAAGGTGGCGGTGGTTTCTCAGATGCCCGGAGATGAAGCGGGCATCAAGTCCGCTACGCTTGCGATCCAGGGCGATTATGCCTATGGCTATTTGAAGTCCGAACGGGGGGTGCATCGCTTGGTGCGGCTCAGCCCGTTTGACTCCAACCACCGACGGCACACGTCCTTTTGCTTGGTGGAAGTGTGGCCGGATGTGCAAGAAGACGTGGACATCGCAATCGAGGAAAAGGACTTGCAGATTGACACCTTCCGCAGCAGTGGGGCGGGGGGGCAAAATGTGCAGAAGAACGAAACCGCCGTGCGCATCACGCATTTGCCGACCGGCTTGGTGGTCAGTTGCCAAAACGAGCGCAGCCAAGCACAAAACAAAGAGCGCGCCTTGCAGGTACTCAAGATGCGCTTGTTGGACCTGGAGCGGCGCAAACAGGAAGAAGAAGTTGCCGAGCTGAAAGGGGCGCACGTCAGCGCCGAGTGGGGCAACCAAATCCGCTCTTATGTGCTCCACCCGTATCAGATGGTGAAGGACTTGCGCACCGGCTATGAAACCAGCCAGACGCAAGCGGTGCTCGACGGCGATCTCGATCCGTTCATGGAAGCGTACCTGGCCGCAACGGTTGGCGTAGGGAAAGGCGGCTAGGGCAAGCGACGAAACGCGAGAGGTTATGCAGCAGCTTGGAGCATCTCCGGAAGAGTGGGCACAGCTAATCCCCTCAACTTCAGGGGGGGCAGAAGCGGACTTGGCGTGTATTGTATTTGCAGAACCGCTTGCAATGGCAAGCTAGGCTTTGGTTTTGCACAAGGAGAACAAGATTATGTGTGCGCAATTTTATCAGATGGGCAGTCAACAGTCCGAAGAGTGGCAAGAGCGCGTTTCGGCGTTGCGCTCCAAGTATGACGATCTGCGCGACAAACTCAACTTGAACGACGTGACCGAGCAGCTCGGCGACGTTTCCACCGAGATCGCCGGATTGCCCGCCGAGGTCGAACAGTTGCGCCAGCGTGGATACGCTTTCGCGGGCTACTTGGAGCGCAAAGCCGAGGTGCTGGGCGAACAGTGGAAAGAAGTGCGCCAGCAGGTGCAGGAAATGGTGGATCGAGAGATTGAGCGCGCCCAACGTCAGATCAAAGAGCTGGAAACGCTTTGGCAGCGCGTGGAAAACCCCACCAGTGACCGTGAGAAGGCCGCCAAGCTGTTCGAAACGGCGGTGGACAGTGCGTTAGAGGCCATCGAAGGCGCACGCGAACGCATCGAGGGATTGTATAGCAGCGTGCCCGGGAACGTTACCCAGACCAAAACACAAATCGCCGAGCTGAACGGCTACTTGGATCTGGCCGAGGCCGCTACGGTAGATTGGTTGCCCACCGAAGCGATCTTCTTGGCGAACGAGGCTGAATGGGTGCGCACAGGCAAGGGCAAGAAAGACCCCGACGGCATCCTGTTCCTGACTGATCAGCGTTTGGTTTTTGAGCGCAAGGAAAAAGTCGGCGGACGTTTTGGCATCGGCGGGGAAAAGGTGCAAGAAGTGCTCTTTGCCATGCCAGTCGGCACGATCTCCGAAGTGAAGTCGGAAAAGAAAGGTTTGCTCGGCGGCAAGGACATGATCCACTTGCGTTTTAGCTCCGGCGACTTTTCCGAAATGACGTTGGAGATCAAAGGCGGGGTGGACGCGGATTGGTACGCGCAGCAACTGAACCGTGTCATTCGCGGCGAGCTGGACGCCGAACGCGCGATCCCTGTGGACAAGGAAACGGAAGAAGCCGTGCGCAATGCGCCCACCGTTTGCCCGACGTGCGGCGCGACGCTGCCTTCACCGGTGCGCGGCATGACCGAACTCAAATGTGCCTATTGCGGAACGGTGGTGCGGCTGTAGGCGTGTTCGACGCTGAAGGGCGTGTCATGTTGCAGGGTGGCTCTTGAAGGCAGGCGTAAAGTTCTGTATACTTTGCGCACGAAAGATGCGGTTTTGAGGTGAGGCGAGATGCCAATTTATACCTACCAGTGCGATGAATGTGGTGTGCGTTTCGATGTCCGGCAGAAGTTCACCGACGAGCCGATTTCGGTATGCCCGGAATGTGGTGGGCATACGCACCGTGTGCCACAACCTGTAGGTATTGTGTTCAAAGGCTCGGGTTGGTACGTCAAGGACAGCAAAGGCTCGAACCAACTGGCCGTGCCCGGCAAACGTCAAGACAAGCAGGAAGCCAAGCCCGACACCGGCACCGACAAGCCGACGCCTTCCACTTCGGCAACTTCTGCGGACGCGAAAAGCACCAAGAAAAACACAACACCGAAAGACGCGAAATAACGCGCCGTCCTTCCCCCGAACATTTATGGAAAAAGGCGACTTTTGTGCAAAAGTCGCCTTTTTTGATGTGCATGGGAGGGGACGCTGTTTTTACAGTTGGAAACCCTTGCTGTTGGCGCGGACGATTTTCTGCTGGTAATTCTCCACGTATTCCAAAAGCTGCTCATGGAGCTTTTCCCATTCCTCGCTGGCGAGCAATTGGCGCATCCGGGGCAGGTCGTCCGTCACCCCTTCCATGAGTATCTGCGGACATTCCCCATAAATTGCCAGCCAGGCGGAAGTGAGTTGCAACCCTAGACGCTTCATGCTCGGCCCAAATTCGCGCACGATGAACTCGAAATACTCTTGATCGCGCCCTTGTTTGATATCCCAGGTGAGTAAGAGCTTGATCATTGCCGTTTGTGTCCCCTAAGTCTTCTCGCTGTCCGTCCCATCGCGCTGACCGGCCTTAGTGCTGATAGTCCAACAGCACCACTTGCGTTTGTTCCGGCAAGGTGCTGGCCGAAATGCGCAAATAGGCTTCCGGTTCGGTCTGGCTGACGCCCATTTCCTTCAGGAAACGATCCACTGGCGCGAGCTGTAGCCCTTGCAGCGCGTCCGTGTGAAAGTGCATCGGGACGACGATGCGCGGTTCTAACAAGCTCACGACTTCGGCGGCTTGGCTGGAAGTCAATGCGCTGCCGCCACCTACCGGCAATAGCGCCACGTCCGCGCCGCCCAGCGCGTCCACCATCGTTTGGTCGGGCACGTGATCCAAGTCTCCGAGGTGGACAAGGGTTAGCCCGTTGAAGTCGAAGACATAAACCACGTTGCGATGGGGTGTTTCTTGCGCGGGGTCAAAGGTGGCAACGCCGGTGATGAAGACCCCGCCGATTTCGTATTCGCCCGGACCGGCGATGATGTGTTTGACGCCGCGCACGGCTTCCACGTTGTTGTGGCCCGGGGCGTCATGGCTAATCGAGACGATCTCGGCTTTCAGACGCGGCACTTCGTACCCCAAGCTGTCGTCGAAGGGATCCATGATGATGGTGGCGCGTCCGCGTTCTGTAACCCGAAAACAACTGTGTCCGTACCAGGTAATGTCCATTGGTCCTGTTTCTTGTGTGAGTGCGTTTCTGACTTGTGTTGGGAAAGCGCGGAAATTATAACCTGCTGTGCGCCACCCTGCCAAAATCGCCCATTGTCGGGGCGCGTGGGCCGTTTTGGGCCGTGTGTCGGGGCGGGGATGAGGGCAATATAGGAGGTTTACAGCGAAATTGTAAAAAATGCTTGGATACGGCGCGCGTTTATGATATAATGCTCCTTTGACTGTTGCGGTGTTGTCATGGGATGTGTGGCGTTATCAGCGTGTGTTGACGTGTAAGTGAACTTCCAACCGAGCGCAGAAACGAAGTGCCGTTTCGTGCGCTGTTTTTGCTTGTTTGCAAGGTTGTGGGGCCGCGTTGTTCTTACCCCTTCGCATTTTTCGCATTTTTTCTTGCGCGCATTCTAGCTTGCATTTGCTCGCAGGTCTATTCACGCCAGTTGGATAAAAGATACCAAGCGCAGAGGAGGGCACGCCTTGGAGGCGAAAGACTTTAATGCACTGCGTATCAGCCTGGCTTCCCCCGAACAGATCCGTTCGTGGTCGTATGGGGAAGTCACCAAGCCGGAGACGATCAACTACCGGCGTCTGCGCCCGGAAAAAGACGGGCTGTTCTGCGAGGCCATTTTCGGCCCCACCAAAGACTACCAGTGCTATTGCGGAAAGTACAAGAACATCCGCTACAAGGGTATCGTCTGTGACAAGTGTGGCGTTGAAGTCACACGCTCTTCGGTGCGACGTGAGCGCCTGGGGCATATCGAGCTTGCCGCACCGGTAGCGCATGTGTGGTATACGCGCCGCGTGCCCAGCTATTTGGGCATCTTGTTGGATGTCAGCCGTCGTAACTTGGACCGGGTGCTGTATTTTGCCCAATACGTCATTACCCACGTGGACGAAGAGGCACGCCAAAAGGCGCTCAAACGGCTGGAAGAAGAAGTCACCAGCAAAGAAGCGGCGCTGCTCCAAGAACTCAACGACCGCAAGACGCAAATTCGCTCCGACCGCGAGGAAGGTCTCACCGACCTGGACACGCGCGTCCAAGAACTCAACACCTACTTCAACGACGAGCAGGCGCGCCTTTCTGAAGCGGTGATGGCCGAAGCCCAGACGCTCCAGGAGCGCATCGAAGCGCAAATTGGCGAGCCTTTGGCGCAAGATTTGGTCTTCAAAGCGGCGGATACGGTCGTGGCTCACGAGGGCGACGAAGTTTCCCACGAGATGCTGCAAGCGGTGCAAGAAGCCGCCAAAACCCGTCTGAGCGAAATCCTCGGCGAGATCGAGGAACGCCGCCAGACCGAGCTTGACGCGCTAGACGCGCGCGCCGACGAGGCCACCAACGTCGCCGAAGACGAAATCCACGCGCTGGAAGAGCAGGTAGACCAGCACATGGCGCGTTTGCACCAGATGGCAAGCGATGCGCGTAATGAGCTGATGTCTTTGCAGGTGCTGCAATTCCTGGGCGAGCCGCGTTACCGCGAGCTGAAGGCCAAATATGGGCAGGTCTTCAAGGCGGGCATGGGCGCGGAAGCGTTCTTGGAAATTCTCAAGCACATGAACCTGGAAAAGCTCTCTGTTGAACTGTGGCAGGAAGTGCGCACGACGCGCAGCAAACAGCGCCGCAAAAAAGCCACCAAACGGCTGCGCGTGGTGGAAAGTTTGCTCAAGAGCGACAACCGTCCCGAATGGATGATCCTGACGGTGCTGCCGGTCATCCCGCCCGATTTGCGCCCGATGGTGCAACTCGACGGCGGACGTTTTGCCACCTCCGACCTCAACGATTTGTACCGCCGCGTGATCAATCGCAACAACCGGCTCAAGCGGCTTTTGGAGCTGGGCGCGCCGGACGTGATTGTGCGCAACGAAAAGCGCATGTTGCAAGAGGCGGTGGACAGCCTGATTGACAACAGCCAGCGCGGTAAGGCGCTCAGCCGTCGCGGTCGGCGTGAACTGAAGTCGCTTAGCGATATGCTCAAGGGCAAGAAGGGGCGTTTCCGCCGCAACTTGTTGGGCAAGCGCGTGGACTATTCAGGCCGCAGCGTGATCGTGATCGGCCCTAAGCTGAAGTTGCACCAGTGCGGGCTGCCCAAGATCATGGCGTTGGAGCTGTATCGCCCCTTCGTCATCAGCCGCCTCGTGCGCTACAACTACGCCAGCAACGTCAAGGGCGCCAAGCGTGTGATCGAACGCGAACGCCCCGAAGTGTGGGAAGTGCTCGAAGAGGTGATCAAAGAGCGCCCCGTGCTGCTCAACCGTGCGCCGACGTTGCACCGTTTGGGCATCCAGGCGTTCGAGCCGCAGTTGGTAGAAGGCAAGGCGATCCAGATTCACCCGTTGGTTTGTTCGGCCTTCAACGCTGACTTCGACGGGGATCAGATGGCCGTACACGTGCCGCTGAGCGAAAAAGCCGTGCAGGAAGCGCGCGAACTGATGCTCAGCACCAAGAATTTGCTCAAACCGGCGGACGGTTCACCGGTGGTGGCGCCCTCCAAAGATATGGTGCTCGGCAGCTACTACCTGACGATGGACCCGACGGCGGACATCGTGTGCCTGACCGAGCGCGCGGACGAGTTCCGCGCATGGGAAACGCTGAAGCAGGGCGGTTTCCGTCTGGCGGCAATTTACAACTCGGCGGGATCACGCCAAGTTGAGGTGCACGAGCTGGATTACGTCAACACGGTGACGTTGCTGCGCGACCAAAAATTGGAAGACGGCAGCACGCATAGCGCCTTCGACCAATTGGTGGATGGGCTGCTAGAAGGCCGCTTCGATGCGGCTGTACACAACGGCCACGAGGTGCAGCTTTTCTTGCAAGAGCACTCCGACTTGCCCTTGACGATCTCCAACTTGAGCGAACGCCGCGTGATCGTGGACATGGACGAGGTCGAGTACCTTTACGGGCTGGGCGTGGTGGACTTGCACACGCCGATCTTGCTCGGCAACTACTACGACGATCCAGAGCGCGAACCACCGGCGCAGCCCGAGCTGGCGACCGTAGGGCGTGCGCTCTTCAACCGCATCTTGCCCGACGATCTGCGTTTTGTGCAAGAAACGCTGGGCAAGAAGAGCTTGCAAAAGTTGGTGGCGCGCGTCTATCAGCGTTACGGAGCGGAACGCACGACCGACGTTGTGGACGCGATCAAGAATATCGGTTTCCATTATGCAACGATCTCCGGCACCACGATTGCGGTTTCCGACCTCACCGTGCCCGAAGAACGCGAGGACATCTTGGCCGACGCGACCAAGACGGTGGAAACGGCCCAACGTGACTTCCGTCGCGGGCTGCTGACCGAAGAGGAACGCTATCAGATCGCCATTGATAGCTGGAACCGCGCTAAAGCTGAACTCAAGGACGTGATCAGCCGCACGCTTGACCCGTTCGGGCCGATTGCGGTCATGGCGCTTTCTGGCTCTACCAAGGGCGGTTTTGGCCCGATTACGCAATTGGCCGGAATGCGCGGCTTGATGGCCGACCCTTCTGGGCGCATCATCGATCTGCCCATCACCAGTCACTTCCGCATGGGCCTCACCGCGCTGGAATACTTCATCTCCACGCACGGCACGCGCAAAGGCCTGGCGGATACCGCGTTGCGCACGGCGGACGCGGGTTACATGACCCGCCGCCTGGTGGATGTGGCGCAGGACATCATCGTCAACAGCGAAGATTGCCACACGCAAGCGGGTATTCGCTTGCTCAATCCGGCGCATCCGGACAACCAGGACGCGCGCGGTGTGCCTATGCCGGAAGCCGACGTGGCCGGTCAATCGTTCTTCGAGCGCGTGATCGGACGCACGGCGGCACGCCCTGTCTTCGATCCACAAACGGGCGAGCTGTTGGTCGACCGCGACGAGATCATTGACGAGGCGAGTGCCAACCGGATGGAACAGTCCGTGGTGCGCGACGTTTATGTGCGCAGCCCGATGACGTGCGCTTTGGTGCACGGCATTTGCGCCAAGTGCTACGGGCGCGATTTGGGGCGCGGCAAGTTGGTGGAACTGGGGGCGGCGGTTGGTGTTGTGGCGGCCCAGTCCATCGGCGAGCCGGGTACACAGCTCACCTTGCGCACCTTCCACACGGGCGGTGTGGCGCAAGCAGGCGGCGGCGACATCACCAGCGGTCTCCCTCGCGTGGAAGAGCTTTTCGAAGCGCGGCGCAAACCCAAGGGCGAGGCCGTCGTCGTGGACATCAGCGGCACGTTGCGTCTGATGCGCAAAAGTGGCGTGCGCATTGCGCGGGTGATCAACAGCGAAGTGCTCAGCGAAACGCACGACATCCCCTTCGGCTGGCAGGTGCTGGTGGAAGACGGTGCGACGGTCAAAGACGGGCAGGTGCTCGCCGAAGAGCCGGAAGGCGAAGAGCAGATCGTGGCGGGCATGGCGGGCGAAGCCTATATCGAAGGGCATCAGCTCTACATCCGCGCGGAAGTGGAAGACGTGCGCGATTACGAAATTCCGCAGTCGGCGCGCCTGTTGGACGATGTCTACGATGGCATGGACGTGCGCGCCGGTCAACAGCTTACCGAAGGCTCGCTGAACCCGCACCGCATCTTGCGCATTTTGGGGCGCGATGCGTGCCAGCATTACCTGCTCAGCGAGGTACAGAAGGTTTACCGCAACCAGGGCGTGAACATCTCCGATAAGCATTTCGAGATCGTGATCCGCAAGATGCTCAGCAAGGTGCAGATCACGCAGACCGGCGACAGCGATTGGTTGCCGGGCGATTTGGTGGATCGGTTGATCTTCTTGGAGCAAAACGAGAAGCTGATCGCCGACGGCAAAGCGCCTGCGGCAGCCGTGCCGGTTTTGCTGGGCGTGACCAAAGCCGCGCTCACGACCGAAAGTTTCCTTTCGGCGGCCAGCTTCCAGCACACGATCAAGGTGTTGGCGGGCGCGGCCATCGAAGGCAAGAAAGATCACTTGTACGGATTGAAGGAAAACGTGATCATCGGCAAGCTGATCCCTGCGGGCACGGGTTTTTACACCTATCGGCGTAAGATCGCGGCGATCAACGATGAGGAATTGGAACTGCAAACCGTGCTGCCGCCGGACGAGGAAATCGAGGAAGAGATCGAAGCCCTCGAAGAAGACGTGGCGGCCACGGTCGGCAGCCTGGTTCAGCCCGAACCTCCTGCCTCAACGGACGTGAGCGAGAACGTGGAGACCGACGAGAACACCGACGAGGCGTTGTTGGACGACGAAGAAGAAGACGACTTGTTGGGCGGTACGTTGGAAGATCCGGACTCGCTGGAGTCGGTGGCAGAAGACGAAGACGCGCTCGATACGGACGAGTGAGCGCGCGTTGAGCAAAACACGGGCGGACGTCTGCGGGCGTCCGCCCGTTTTGTGTTCGGGGGATGTTTGCGCGTTACAGCGCGCGTCCGGCGCTCAGGCCGATGAAGAGAAAAGCCAGGCCAGAAGCGGTCTGTAGCAGGATGTTGCCGCCCGCCAACAGCCATTGGGCTTCGCGCACAAAGCCGCCCGTATCGAAGATGAACGTGGAAAACGTGGTGAACGCGCCCATGAACCCGCCCAGCACGATCAAGCGCGTTTCGGCGCCGATGACCAGGCGCTCATCGGCCAAAGTCCACACCATGCCAAAAAGGAAACAGCCCACGATATTGACGATGATGGTGCCCCAGGGTAAATTGCCGCCGGCTACGCGCTGGATGATGTCGCTCAGTCCATAACGGGCCAATGTTCCTAACGCGCCTGCCAGGGCGATTAACGCCATACGTTGAATCATCGTTGTAACTCCTTGTCGTGGGAGAGAATGAAAGCAAAAGCCCACTGGAGCAGTGGGCTTTTGCACCGCGCGCGGAAGTATACAGCCGGAGCAGGGCGCGCGTCAAGCGTGGGTGGGGGCGTTTTGTGTGCTTTGCCCCAAAATTAGGCTGTGTCCTCTTCTTCTTCGTTCGTTTCCGGCACGGTCAGCCGCGCTTCCAATTTCACTGCACGGGCCACGACTTCCCCTTTGCGGGGCAGCGAGATCATGAAATCCCCTTTGGCGTTGCGTTTGACTTGCGGCGCACGTCCGAGCCGCATGGCTTTGGCTTTGCCGCGACTGGTCACCAGCACAATCGTTTCGTCGGGATGCCCGACCAGCGCCGTCGCCAAACCGAGCGCGTCCGCAGGCAGCTTCATCGTGATCACCCCCTGGCCGCCGCGTCCTTGCACGGGGTAGTCGCCGACCGGTGTGCTTTTGGCGACGCCCGTTTCTGTGCACACCCAGACGTTGGCGCGCTCATCGGCGATGCCTGCGCCTACCACATGGTCGCGCTGGCCCAGCAGCTTCACCGCGCGCATCCCGCCCGCGCCCAGACCGGTCGGACGCACCTTGCTCACGGGGAAGCGGATCGCTTGCGCTTGGAACGTGACCACAATCAGCTGATCCTCGTCGTCCACATAGCCCACCCAGATCAAACTGTCGTCCGGCTCCAAATCTATGAACTTGAAGGGGTGCGCGCTCATCCCCGGCAGGTCTTCCAGGCGCAGCCGCTTGACTTCGCCCAGCTCGGTGATCGCGGCCAGATAGCCCGCTTCCAGACGTGGGGGCAAGCTCAGCGCGCAGGCGGGCGTATCTTCGGCGCGCAGCGAGCTTGCGGCGGTGTAGGTCAGCCCTTGCTGTAGATCGGTGGCCTGCGGCAGCGTTTTGACCGGCACGGTGGCCGCGTAACCGCCCGCTGTGAAAAGATAAAGCGTGTGGGTGGTGTTGCTGCC
>CAZZNC010000034.1:0-11802 GCA_964655405.1 uncultured Anaerolineaceae bacterium
AATGGGTGTAAAGGCTGTTTTGGCTTTTGCATGTCCAATCCTGTCCCCGTAGGGGGATTTTACCTCGTCGCTACCAGCAGCGGCTGGAAAAAACGGTCGTGCAGTGTGACCACTTGGCGGAAACCCCCTTGGTGCAAGAGGCGTTCCAACGTCGGCAGCTCCACACAATAGTAACGCCCGCCGCGTATCGCGTGGGTGTGTACGTCCGCGCTGCCATTGTCCTCGATGATGTACAGCGTGATCGTGTAATGGTCGGTGTCCTCAAACGTCCACACGTCGAAGAGCACCAATTGCCCGCGTTCGGTCGTGTGCACCAGGCGCGGCACCATCTTTCGCTCACCGGCGCGCCGGTCTAAACGCGCATAGTCCCGCACCGTGACGATGCAACATCCGTCCGGCGCGGTGCAGCGGTAGAATTGCTCGAATGCCTGCAAAATATCCGCGTCCGTGAGCAGATGCGGCACAGCATTGTCGCACGCCATCACCACATCAAAGCGGCGCTCGTACACGTTCCACACGTTGCGCATATCCGCTACGCGAAAATCAATCGCCATAGCACGCCGTTCGGCTTCGGCACGCGCGCGTTTCACTTCCGCAGCGGAAAGATCGGACGCCGTCACCCGATAGCCCAATGCCGCCAGTCCCAGGCTCTGCGTGCCCATGCCACAAGCTGCGTCCAACACCGTGCGGGCGTGTGCTCCGGCAAATTCGCGGATCACGCCATCCAGCACAGCTGCTTGACGCTTTACGCTGGCGTCCCAATGGGCATAAGCGTATGTGTAGTACGGGGCTAGGTCGTCGTAGAATGCCTCGGTCATGGGTTCGCCTTCCGCTGTTTCCCGCTCAGACGCCCGCATTTCATTATACACCGGAAACGTTTTGGACGGCTGCCATGCGGCGAGTGGAGGGTGCCAGCAGATGGCGCGCGCGAGGTCGCCGACCGCCGCGAAAGTGGCGAGTCGGCGGACGACGTGCGCGCGAACGGGGCGGGCGACGTGCAGCGCTGTTTTTTGCGCTGCGCGAGGTCGCCCCGCTTGGCGTTCCCCTGCTTGCGCGCGTTTCCTTTTCTGCGAGCCGTAGGGGGCAAAGCACGCGCAGCGCGGTTGGCGAGGGTGTAGGGAACGCCACGCCGTTCCCTCCGCCCCTTATTCCTCACCCAAGCGCAATACCTGGTTTACGCTCATACGGCGCAACAGCGTCGCCGCCACCCCCATCAGCAGCGCAAATCCCCCAGCCAATGTCCCGAGCAAGCCCAACCAGCTCAGCCAGGGCATCCGCAAAGTTTCCGCGCCGGTGAGCGCCAAGAAGGGTAACAGCAAATAGGCCAGTGCCGCACCGATGGCGCTGCCTACGATCAACGCAGGGCCGACTAACGCCACTTGCTCCACGAAGAGCAGTTGCCAGATGTGCCGAGTATCCCAGCCCAACGCGCGCAACACTCCAAACGTGAACAGCCGCTGCCGTGCGGTCACCACCAGATAGAAGGCGAAATCCAACAAACTCAGCAGCAGACTGATCCAGAACCCGATGAAGAGCATCCCCGTCACCGCGCTGGGCAAAGGTTCACGCAACAGCTCGCCGTAGCGCTCGCTAGCCCAGGTTACCCCGCTCACGCCGTCTAGCTCGGCCAGCGCGCTTGTCAGCGCGTCGCTCGGCTGATGCTTGTCCAGCTCTAGCCAAACCTCGTTGGTGTCGAAAAAGGCGCTGAACGTGCCCGCCTGGTTCAAGATCGGGCGTGCAAGGGCCAGGGGCACGAACATCACCGGCTCGCGCTTGTTCACGGTGGGCACGTCGTTTACCAGGCCGACCACCGCATAACTCAGCTCTACCGAGCCGGTGCCCACGTTCAACACCACGCGCCCTACGTCGCCCACGCTCAGCGGCTCGTCGGAGATGCTGCGTCCTTTGTATTGCTCGGCAAAAGCCGTGTTGACTACCACCGGCAGCCGGTCGTTTTGCTGCGGCCAGTTGACCGCCAAGCTCGGTTCGCGTTGTCGTCCGCCCAGTTTGCCCATGCGGTAACTCAGCTTGAGCGCGGTTGCGCCGTCCACCGGCGGCACGTTGCCATCGTGTACGAATTCCGCTTCTGCGCCGCCCAGTCGGTGGATGTCCGCCGACGTGGACGCCCAAGACGCTGCATACGGGCTGGCGCTGGGTGCCGGCATCCATGCCGCAGCGGTGTCCTCGAAGTTTTCCACGACGGTCGTCGTACCGAAAACGTCCAGTGTTGCCATGTGGTCGAGGTAGATGGTGTGGGCGAAGGCGTCCAGATCGCCCGCCGTGCTGTTGACGCCCAGCCGGATCAAGTGGAAAGGTCGTTGGCCCGCTTGCGGCAATTCGCCGGAAAAGCTCAGCCATTCGTCGGTGGGAGTGGGGGGCGTGCTGCTGGTTTCGTTGGCGGCCACGTCGGAAAGCGCGTTGGTTTGTGGCGGGTTGAGCACCACACGAAACGGCACGCCGACCGCGTCCAGCAGATAGGCGCTGAGTTGCACGCTCACTGGCGGGTCGGCGGGATTGCCCATCGGCAGTGCGTAAACTTGCACGCTGAGCGCCGCTGCGTCGTCCGGCAAGGCCAGCCCGGGTGTGGGCGGCACTTCCACGCCTCGCAGCGGACGCAGCGCTTCAGCTAGGGCAGGGAAATCCGCCGCGAAATTGTCCGCGTCCACGCCGAAAAGATGTACGTCGCGTTGGGCGGACGTGTTCGGAGCGCCAACAGCGCGCAGCAGCGGGGTCGCGGTGGTCACGTCCGGCAACTGATCCCAACGCACGTTGGCGGTGCTCGTCTGCGCCGGATTGAGTGTCACGCGAGCGCCGCCGCCGGTTTCCTGGCGCGCAATTTGCCAGGCGCCGCGGTCGCGTGTTTCGCTCAGCCCCAGCGAGGCCGTGCCCAGTGCCAACGTGCCGATGAGCAGCAGCACAAGCTGCGCGTAATGTCCGGGGTCGCGCGCCACGTTCCACACGGCCAGCGGGGTGGTCAGGCTGCGGCTGCCGCCCAGAAGCGCGGAAATGCGCTCCATCACCCAGGGAAAGAAACGCAGCCACAGCATCGCCAGGCCGGTGAGCACCAACGCCGGCCCCAGCAAGTTAAACGGGTCGTTGAGGCCGCCGGTTTCGTTGAGATTGTCCGCGATCAATGTCACCACATCACGGGGTGCGGCCAGCAGATTTTGCAGTAGATTTCCGAAGTCTCCGCCGACCATGTAGTACAGCCGCAACAAAAAGCCAATTCCCACTGCCGTCAGCGCGAAGTCCAGCGCGTAGCGCGTCCAGACGGGGCGCGTGGGGGGGCGGGAAGCGCGTTGTCGGAGCCGGAGCAGGCTGCGCCGTGCAGCAGCCCATGCGGGTAACGTCAGCACCAGCACGGCGAGCAGCGCCGCGAGCGCGCTCAGCACCAACGAAATGCGTGGCAGCCGCAACGAGTATGTTTGCCCGTTGAGCGCAGCGGCCAGCGGGCCAAAGCGTTCCAAACCGCGCATGAAAAGCAAGCTCAGCAGCGGGCCAATGGCAAGACCGCCCAGACCCAGCAGCCCCATCGTCACCGCCTGCATCCCAACGAGCTGGCGCACGCTGCCGCCACGACTGACAATGCTGCTCCATTCCACGCCTTGCTGTTCCAGTACCAGCGCAACGGTGTTGATCAGGTGATAGAGCATCAAGATCAAGATGGCGCCGGAAAGGAAGATGATCGGCCCTTCGGTGGAGGAAACGCTGCCCGCGTAGCCTTCCAAGATGCCGGTTAGTCCGCTGAGCATGTCCACGCGCGGCTGATGCGCGTTGAGCATGTTGGTTAAGCGATCCAGGCGCGCGCGGTAATCTTGCAAATTGTCCGCATTGATCACGCTGGGATCGGTGAAAATTTCGTAGATGTAGGAATTGCCCGGCGCCACATCGTGCAGCCAGTCGGTGTACGCTTCGGGGATGGTTGCCATGCCGTAATCGAAGCGGAAAAGGCCCAAGCCGGTTTCTACCCGCGCGCCCTCAACGAACATGCGGTTGCCCTTCCAAAACGGATCGTTGGAGTCTTTCGGCTCGACAATGCCGACCACTACCACGACCGCTACATGTCCGGAGCCGTCCACGCGCTTGGTGCCCAGCACCAAACGGCTGCCGACTTCCAGACCGGCTTGTTCGGCCACCTTGCGCGTGACGACCACTTCCACCTGGCCGCGCGTGTAGGGGCCGACGCCGCGCGCCTGTTGTTCGGCGTCGCTCAGTCCGTCGGGAGCGACCTGGTCGGGGGGCGGCAAGCGTACCGGCCAACGTCCGTCCACCAAATTCAGCAGCGTGGGCATATCGCCGAAGGCGAAGGGCTGGAAGGTGTTTCGCAGACGAGGGGACATCCACGTGACCGGATCGCCGTAAGTGTACATATAACCGGCGGTGGCACGCCCGGGGTCTTCGATGCCGCCGGTGCGGGTCGGCGGGGTGTAGTCTGCGCGGATGTAGTGACGATAGCCGACCGCCAGCGGCCCCAGCGTCTCGCCGACCTTTTGCATGGTCTCCGGCGGCATCGGTGCGCCGTCCAGGATCAATTGGAGGTGTAAATCAGTCGGATCGGTTTCGGCGAGTGCGCGACGGAGGCCGTTTTCGGTCACCACGCGGATATAGAGCGGCCCCAGCGCGAAAAACGCGCTCAGCATCCCCACTGCCAGCAACAACATCCCCAGCGAGCGCCAGGCCCGCCGCATTCTTTTGTAGATGAGGCTTAAGGTCATAACGTTTGCTTTCCGCGAACTTGTGCGCAGAGCGGGGGGCGACCTCGCGCGGCGCAAAAAGCCGCGCCGCACGTCGTCCGCCCCCGTGCGGCGCGCACGTCGCCCGCCGACACGCCACTTCGCGGCGGTCGGCGACCTCGCGCGCGCCGCCTTGCGCTATTCGTCCCCCAGCCGTAAGGTGCGCGCGATAGAAAGTTGGCGCACCAGCACCAAACTTGATGCCAGTACCAAACCCAGCACGCCGCCCATCAAGGCGGCATATTGGAGCAGGCGATGCGCGCCTACACGCATCACAAAAGGCGGTGTCACGCCTTCACCTGCTGCGCCGAGCGCCAATGTGGGCACGACTTGCCAGGCCAGCACGCCGCCCAGCAACGCGCCCAATGCCACGCCGACGCCCATCACAAAGAGTTGTTCCAACGCCAGTCCTTGCACCACACGCAGCGCCGAAAGCCCCAGCGCACGCAGTACGCCGAACTCGGTGCGGCGCGCTTGTGTGGTCAGCGCGGCGTAAGTCAGCAGCCCGACCACGCTCAGCGTGAGCGCGACCACGAAGGCCAGATACATCAGCCCCAGCAGCCCCAGCGCCAGCGGATCGGTGCGCAATTTGCGCAACTCGTCGGCCAACGTGACGTTGCTCAGCAGCACCACGTCCCCGCCGTCGTCGGCGGTGAGCTGTGCAACGAAGGCATGGGCGTCGTCGCGGTTGGTCGGGTTGAGCGTCTCTGAGAAGCGCAACCAGACCTCGTCAGCGTAGTAGGCCACGCTCGGGCGACGGTTGAGCCAATAGAGCAGCTCGCGCACGTCCACCACCATGAATGAATCGCCGGGCGGGTCGGCCTCGTTGGGCGCGATGTTGTAAAGCGACGGGTAGTAGTCCGCCACCAGCACGGGGCGGAACTGAACCTGCGTGCGGGCGATGTTCACCAGGGTGAAGGGCGGTGCGTCCAAGCCGGCGGACAGGCCATTTTGTTCCAACACGCGCCGGCTAACCACCGCATCCAGTGGCGCGATGGCCGGATAGTTCAGCACGACGCCGATGGTGGAGCGTTGCGCTTCTTGCGCCCATTTGATGAAAAGCGCGTCGTCCCGCGCGGTGTCCGAAGGCAGGCGCACGGTGTCGATCTCGCCTTTGGCCGTCGCGCCTCGGTCGTAAAGGAACTCCCAGCCCTCTTGGTCAAAGATGGGGTAGGGCGTGGCGTGTCCGTCGGCGTCAATCAGCGTCAGGTGAGCCAACGTGATCCGCATTCCGCGTTCCCCGCGTGAACTGGCGCTGCGGTACGTCCAGTAAAACGAGACCAGGCGCAAGGGGGCTTGCGGCGTGTAGTTCAGTGCGGACAGATCGGCTTCCATATACACCCAGCCGCTGGGTACGAAGGCTGCTGTTTGGAAGCCCGGGGCGTCGTGCCCGATGCGCTGATACTCGATTTCCACCATGTGCAAAGGCGCGCGTACCCATGCGCCGCTTGCGTCCAGCAGCCGCACGCCGAGATCGCTTTGGCGCACCAGGCGCGTGACGTTGGCCTGATACCAGAAGCCTTCCACGCCCGGGCGGTTGATCTCGAAACGCGCCCATAGCCCGAGCCGTGCGGGTTGGTCGGGCAATTCCTGCCCCGGTGTGGGCAAGTCCAACGGCACATCCGGCGCGTGCGGAGCGTAAACGTCGCCCAGGTCGTCGCGCCAATAGAGCGTTTGGCTGAAGCTGCGCGGGTCAATGGCAAGCAACGTGCCGAGCAGGTTGCCGCTCAGGTTGGCGCTCAGGTTGACGTTAGGCAGCCGATAGGCGACGCTGGCCGCCTGGACACCGTCGAGGGCTTGGTAATCGGTTTGCGGACGGGCGCGGTTGACGTTGAGCCGTGCGTCGCGCTCGATGATGCGCACGTCCGTGCCCACGCGGTAGCGGGCTTGGTCCAGGTGGCTGTTGGTGACGGTGGCGCGGAAGCTGGTGGCAAACCAGCCGATGCCGACCGCCAGTGCCAGCAAAAAGGTGATGCGCCCGTAATGCACCGGTTCGCGGCTGAGCTGCCAGCTTGCCAACGCTTGCACCAGGCCGCGCGCGCGTGTTGCGCTCCAAGCGGCGGCGTGCGCCAGGATCGGGAAGAAGCGCAGCGCTAAGCTGCCCAGCGCCACGAAAAGCAGCGCCGGAGCCAACAGCATCAGCGGGTCAGCTTGCTTGCCGCCCAAATTCACGTCGGCCAGCGGCGAACCGTAACGCACCATCTGCCACAGCGCACCCAGGCCCACCAGCGCCAGTATCACATCCACATAGTAGCGTTGCCACCAGGGTTGTTTTTCGCTGCGTGCCGCTGCACCACCGGCCAAAATCAGCGGCAGCTTGAGCACGGGCAGCAGCGACAGGGTTAGCGCCAGGAAGGTCACGCCCGCCGCGATGCCGGCATATACGAAGGCGTCGCCGGTCAGCGGCAGGGGGAAATCTTCGGTATTGGCAACGCGCGGCCCCAGCATCGTCAGCAGCTCACGCGCCAGCAGCGGCGCGACCACCGTTGCCAGCGCTGCAATGATCAGTGCCTCGATGCCGCGCAAAAGCAAAATTTGGCTGTCCCACGCGCCACGACTTTGCAGCAAAGCGATCTCGCGCCGCTCGCCGCGCCGCACCAAAGCCGCCGTGACCATCAGGAAGAAGAGCACCAGTGCGCCGATTTGCAACAACAACAGGCCAAATGGCGCGCTGAGAAGCTCTTGGCGCTTGGCGTAGTCGAGCAAAATGCCGTCGTCGCGGTCGCGGTGGATGAGGTCGTAGTCGATCAGGCGCGTGTGGTAGCTGAAGCCCAAATCTTGGCGGGTGGTTTCCCCTTCGGCGGGCGGAGGCGGCACAAAGGCCGCGTGCATGTTGCGCTCGAAGATGCGCAGCGCCTCGCGCGCTTCGTCCAAGCGCGCAAAGGGCAAGTTGTCGTGCGCAAAGAGCACACGCCAGCCGATTTTGGTGGGTGTGTCCGGCAAATCGTCGGTGGCGACGCGATAAACGGCTTCTTGCGTGGTGAGGAAGACGAATTCGTAAGCCCACACGCCCGATCCATTGGTCTTGTCCAACAAGCGCAACGGTGAGGGCGGCATCCAATACGGCGCTTCGGCGTCCAGCGGCGCCACGACGCCGACCACTTGCACAGTGATCGGGCGACTGGTTGGGTGACCGCCGCCGCTGCGTCCGCGCTCGTCCATGCTTTGATCCAGGATCAGGGTGGCGCCCACGTCCAAGTTTAGCTCGGTGGCTGCCTGCAAGCTCAGCACAACCTCGATGGTGTCGGCGGTGGGGTCGGGCAGCTTGCCTGCCACCAGGCGCACGGTGTCCGGCCAGCCCTGGTAGTAGGCCAGGTGCGCGCGCACGCCAGTCAGCGGCTCGGGCACTTCGGCCTCGGGCAACTGCTGTGCCAGGCCGGTCGGCGCGGTCTCGATGTATGGGATCAGAGCGTCCACCCAATCGGGGATGACGCCCAAGTCGTGCGCGGCCATGCGTTGCACCAGCGCGGAGGCTTGTTCGGCTTTTTGAAAGAGACCACCGCTTTCTACCCAGTCGCTGGCGCGCAAGCTGATCGCAGCTTGGACGTGCACGTTCTGGACAGGTGCGTCGGCCAGACGTTGGGTCATGCCGACTTGTGCAATGGCCGTGGTGTAAAGCGGCACAAGCGCGCCGATGCCTGCACTGAGAATTGTTCCGGCGATCAGCGTCAGCAGCGAGCGCCACTGTGCGCGCAGGCGTGCGATTGCCAGCCGCAAGGCGAAGCGCGGCGGTGTGTGCAACATTTCGCGCAGCCCGAGGACTGCGCGGCTGAGCCAATGCCCTTGTTTCCGACGGTTGTTCATGCGTTCCCCCAGCATTCCGTCCCGTGTTGGCGGGAGTTCCCCGCGCCGGCCTAGTGTACCACGTTGCGCGCGAGAGGCGAACTTTTGCACGTCGCTGGGTTGGCGGGCTTGGTGCAGTGGCGGATCGTTCGTGTATTTCCCTGCCAGATCGTCTAAAATGGGAACGGACAGTGGCTTAGTGAGGTGAAAAACGCGCATGGCACGCAGAAAACGCCGACCGCTCAAACACACACGTCAACCGGACGAGGGAACGGGCTTCAATTGGTTTGGGTTGGTGCTTTTGGGCGCAGCACTCTCGTTTTTGGTCTTGTTGCTGTATGTCCTGTTGTCGCCGGTGTTTTTCCCAAGCGAGCCGGAAGTCCGCGTGATCCCGTATGGGGGAAACGTAAGCGCCACGCCGATTTTGCCGACGGCGGTGGGCGTGCTGCCGACGTTCACGCCGGCGCCGACGCAAGTGCCGCCGACCGCGCCGCCGCCCACTGCATCTGTTGCGGTGTCCACGCTGCCTATCACGGCGCAAACGGTGGGGCAGTTGGTGTTGCAAACGGACTTCGGAGGCTTGAGCGCGCCGGTGAACAGCGTGGCCTTTAGCGTGGACGGGCATTTGATCGCGGCGGGCGGCATGGACGGGACGGTGCGCGTGTGGCAACGGAGCGACGGGCAACTTTTCCGCACCTTCCGCAGCGCGAGCAATTTGGTGAGCAGCGTGGCCTTCAGCCCCGATGGGTTGTACTTGGCCGCTGGTGGTCAAGACGAGATCGTGCGGCTGTGGTCGCTGTTGGACGACACGGAGCAGACGTTGAGCGGTCCGACGGCGGCTGTGCGCAGCGTGGCGTTTAGTCCCAAAGGCGGCATGTTGGCGGCGGCAAGCGACGACGCGGTGGTGTATGTGTGGCGCTTGGAAAAGGGCGGCGCGCCGGTGTTGGTGAGCTTGTTGGGCGGGCACACGTCGTATGTAACCGATGTGGCGTTCAGCCCCGACGGGAAGCGTGTGGCCGCCAGTGGCGAAGATGACACGCTGCGTGTTTGGGACGTGCGCGACGGCACGTTGCAGGCTACATTGAGCGGTCACAGCGGCACGGTCACGGCCCTGGCCTTCAGTCCCGACGGATTGCGCTTGGCGAGCGGCAGTGCCGACCACACGGTGCGGCTGTGGAACATGGAGGATGGCGCCGAATTAGCGGCGATGCCCGGACACACGGCGGCGGTCAACGATGTGGCCTTTGCGCCGGACGGAAGCATGATCGTTTCGGCGGGCGCTGGCATCGACGGGAACGCGCTGCGCTTTTGGGATGCGCGCGACGGGCGCGAGTTGCGCGCGCCGTTGTTGCTGAGCGGGCCGGCGCATAGTGTGGCTTTCAGTGCGGACGGGTTGACGTTGGCGGTGGGCGGCGCGGTATATGTGCAGCTGTGGAGCGTTTCGAGCGCGGCCCCGTCTGCGCCCACGCTGACTCCGCCGCTGGCCGCCACGTTGCCGTCAACGGTTGGCGCGGAAATAACCTGTACGGTGACCGTGCGGACGGACGGGGCAACGCTGCGCGGTGGCCCGGGGGAAGTGTATTCTGTGTTGGGCGCAACGAACGTGGGCCAAGACGTGACCGCCGTCGGCTGGACGACCGCCGCCGATGGTTACACGTGGTGGCAGTTGCAAAGCGGCGCTTGGATGCGCGGAGATGCGTTCCTGGATGCGACACATCCGCGCGTGCCGGATGCGTGTTATCAGCTCGCGCCGGTGACAAGTCTTCCGCCGACGCCTGCTGCCACCGCTGCCCCGACCGCGCTGCCCGCGAACGCCGGTGAGCCGTGTGCGCTGAGCGTGCGGCTGGCGGAAGCCAATCGGCGGGCCGGCCCGGGCACGGAGTACGCCATCGTCGGCAAGTTGGCGCAGGGACAATCGCTGCAAGCGGTCGGCTGGGCGCGCGACGCCGAAGGGTATACGTGGTGGTTGCTGGCGGACGGTGGTTGGGCGCGCGGGGATATTTTCCTAGACACGGCACATCCCAGCGTGCCGGACACTTGTTTGGGGTTGCCGATTGCCACGCCGTCGGAAAAAGATTAGGACGGGATTTGCGAGAGCGTCGCCCTTTTGCAGGCGCATCTTTGCACACAAAGGAGAGGGCAAACGATGAAGGTTGTTCGCTGGGGTATTTTGAGCACGTCGCACCATGCGGCCAAGACGTGGATTCCCGCGCTGGTCGCTGCGCCGAGTGCCGAATTGGTGGCGGTTGCCAGTCGGGACGAAGAACGGGCACGCGCTTTCGCCGACGAGCACGGCATCCCCGCCGCCTACGGTAGCTACGAGGCGCTTTTGGCTGCCGAGGACGTGGACGCAGTCTATATTCCACTGCCGAACCATTTGCACAAGCCCTGGACGTTGCGCGCGGCGGAAGCGGGCAAGCATGTGTTGTGTGAAAAGCCGTTGGCGCTGGACGCTGCCGAAGCCGAGGAGATGGTCGCGGCATGTCGTGCGGCGGACGTGCGGCTGATGGAGGCTTTCCAATGGCGGCATCATCCGCAAGCGCACACGGTGCGCTCGCTGTTGCAAGAGGGGCACGTCGGCGCGTTGCGGGCGATGGCCGCAGCGTTTTCGTTCACGCTCACCCGTCCGGATGACGTGCGTTGGCGGGCGGAGTGGGGCGGCGGGGCGCTTTATGACGTGGGCTGCTATCCGGTTTCCGTGATGCGCTTCATGGCCGGCGCCGAGCCGCTGAGCGTGACGGCACAGGCGCGTTGGCACAACGGCGTGGACGTGTCGTTGGTGGGCACGTTGTGCTTCCCCGACGATGTGTTGGGTCATCTCGACTGCTCGTTCGAGATGCCTTTGCGCCGCTGCTACGACGTGATCGGAGCCGAAGGGGTGTTGCGTGTGGAGCGCGCCTACAACCCGACGGACGCTTTCCGCGCGCATGTGTTGCATCTGGGGCACGATTGCGAGCCGCTGGAAACGTTCGACGTGGGCGCGATCAACTCATATACGCGCATGATCGAAGACTTCAGCCGCGCCGTAATCGAAGGCCGCGATCCCTTGTACACGGGCGAGGACGGCGTGCGCAATATGCGCGTGATTGACGCGCTCTATCGGGCGGCGCGCGAGGGCGGCACGGTCGAGGTGGGCGCGTGAGCGACGATTCGCTAAGCGGCGCGCATGTGGTGGTGCTGGGTCTGGCGCGGCAGGGGCAGGCGTTGGGGCGCTGGCTGCCGACCGTAGGCGCCCAGGTGACGCTTTCGGACGCACGCGACGAGGCACAACTCGCGGACGTGGTCG
>CAZZNC010000035.1:0-11774 GCA_964655405.1 uncultured Anaerolineaceae bacterium
AACACTTGTTGCTTGGCGAGCGTCACGAAGAGGTTACCCGGGCCGACGATCTTGGCGACGCGCGGCACGCTTTCCGTGCCGTAGGCCAGCGCCGCGATCGCCTGCGCCCCGCCAACGCGGTAGACGTGCTCCACGCCGCAAATGGCCGCCGCCGCCAAAATCACGTCCGGCACGTCTCCGTCCGGGCGACCCGGCGGCGTGGCGACCGCAATCTCACACACGCCCGCCACCTGCGCAGGGATCACGCTCATCAGCAGCGAGGAGGGCAGCGGGGCCGTGCCTCCGGCCACATACACGCCCACCGAATAGACGGGGCGCACCAGTTGCCCCAGCGAGCCTTCCGCGTTGGCATCCAGCCAGCCGGTGACCGGCTGCTTTTCGTGAAATTGGCGGATGCGCTCGGCGGCGAAGCGCAGCGCCTCGACCACGTCGGCGGGCACGGCGTCCAGCGCCGCGCGGATGCGTTCCGGCGGCACGGCCAGCGCGTCCAGCTCCACGCCGTCAATGCGCTTGTTCCAGTCCAACAGCGCCGCATCGCCGCGTTCGCGCACGCTGCGGATGATGCGGCGCACGGCTTCCTCCGGCGTCACCGGCTCGCCGAAAAGCGCGGCCAGGCTTTCGGTCAGGCGCGGCGGCACGTCGTAGTCCCGCAGCGAACGCCGCTTGAGGAGCGTTTCGCGCGCCTCGTCGAGGTCGTCGTAAATGCGCAGGGTGTAGTCGCTCATGAGGTTGGCTCACTTTCCAGGTGCAAGGCTGCTAACAGGCGTTGGTAGCGTTGGGGCGCTTCCTCGAAGATGTACGTGACGGGGGTCACCACCACACCGCTGCCGCCGATGGCGCGGATTTGGCGGATGGTCTCATAAAGCGTGTCGGCGCGCGCCACCAAGTTGATCGCCCACCAGCCGCCTTCGCCCGCGCGCGTGAGCATCGGGGAGACGGTCGGGCCCTGTAGCCCGCCCAGGTTTGGCTGCCCGAAGACGCGCTCGGCGATCTCGGCTTCGGACTGGCCGCGCATGTTGGCGAAGATCATGTACTGGCCGCGTGCGCGCAGGTGTGCTTCGATGTATTCCAGCATCTGGCGGGCGGTCGCCAGCACGTCCGCGCGGGCGCGCAAAGCCTCGCGGTTGCCGATGAGCACAGCTTGGGAGCGCAAGATCACGCCGTCGGTCAGCGGACGCAGGTGGTTTTCGCGCAGGGTCGTGCCGCTGCTGGTGATGTCCGCAATGAAGTCCGCATAGCCGACCAGCGGGGCGGACTCCAGCGCGCCGTCCGCGCGCACCACACGCACACTTTTCACGCCGCGCTCGGCCAAAAAGCGCGTGGTGCTGTTCTCGAACTTGGTGGCGACGCGCAGCGGCGTGATGGCGGCCTTGCGCGCCAGATCGGCGACCGTTTGCACGCCCGCCCAGCTTTCCGGCACGGCCACCACCAACGCGCACTCGCCGAAGCCGAGCGCCTCGTGGATGGTGAGCACGTTTTGCGGACGGTCCGGCAACATTTCGGCCAGCGCGTCGTAACCGGTGACCCCGAGGTCCACGTCACCGGCGGCCACGCTGAGCGGAATATCGCGCGGGCGCTGGAAGATCACCAGCACGTCCGGCAGCGTGGGGATGGTGGCGGTGTATTGGCGCGGGTTGCGCTTGCTGACGCGCAGGCCGCACTCGGCCAAAAAGTCCAGCACGTCGGCGCCGAGGTGCCCTTTGCTGGGCAGGGCGAGGCGTGTTTGTTCGGGCATAGGGCATCCTCCGTTGGGATGGTGTGGCAACAAAAAAACGCCCCCCGCGTGGGGAGCGTTTTGGCGTGTACGCTGAGGCTATCAGCACATCATGCACACGGCACGCCACCTCCGGCGGGCGCGGGGCCTGCGGTTTTGTGATGATGATGGACGTGGGCGTGCAAGTTTGTTTTCATGGCGCGTAGTATAGCGGACGCGGTGGGCGGCGTCAAACGGCGTTTGTGCATAGACGTGCGTCGGTCGAGGGGGCTTGGGCTGTCACCGTGCGCATGGGCGCGCCGCCGACGGCGGACGTTCGCCAGCAGCGGGCCTTCCCCGCCCGCCCAAGTTTCCCGCTCACCGTGCCGCGCCAAACGCGCAGCGGGGTCAAGGGGCAACCTCGCCCCTCGCGGGGGCAATAGGGACAGCGCCTCCGCGTTCTCCACGCTACAGCCGACGGTCACGCAAGGCGGGCAGTTGGCGACGCACGTCCGCGACACGGTCCAAGTCAATGGTAACCGTCAGATGGCAAGCGTCCTCGCCTGCCTCGACGACCGACTCCCCCCAGGGATCTATAACGCACGAATGGCCGAAGTAGTGTGGGCCGTCCTCGTCGTCACGGCCCACACGGTTCACCGCGATCATGTAGCACTGGTTTTCGATGGCGCGCGCGCGGATCAGCGTGTGGAAATGCGGCAAACGTGGGTGCGGCCAGGCCATCGGCAAGTAAATCAACTCCACACCGTCGTGGGAGTAATGCGGGAAAAGCTCGGGGAAGCGCAAATAGTAGCAAATGGCAAAGCCGCTGCGTGCCCAGGGCAGATCCAAGGCCAAAGGAGCTTCACCGGACTGCATCCATTGGTCTTCGCCCATCAGCGAAAACAAGTGTATCTTGCGATACGCGCCCAGGATGCCGCTGCGCGGGGAAACCACCGCCAGTGTATTGTAAAGCCCCTGGCCGCGCTTTTCGTAAAGCGAACCGAAAATGAAAAGGTTATGTTGGCGCGCCAGGGCCGCCACTTGCGCAAAAAGCCCGCCGCTGAGCGAACTGGCAAGCTCGCGTCCTTTCTCATACGCCGTGCCCGCCTCCCACAGCTCCGGCAGCACGACCACGTCCGCGCCCCGTCGAGCTGCTTCTGCAACGGCTTCTTGCATCCGCGACCAATTGGCACGCGGCATTCCTTGGCGCACGTCCATTTGAACCAACGATACGGTTAGCGTACTCATGTACCCGCCCTTTCGTTCACTCGACAGTCAGTTGGTTTGTCAAAGCTGTGCGTGCCCTATCCAGAACTCTATCACGGCAGTGGTCGTTTGCTCAAGTGAGAGGCTGGTCGTGTCCAGCCGCGGCAAGTCCAGCGCGTTGACGGCCAACTCACGCCGCAAGCGGCTCAGCAGCGCGCCCCGATGTGCCGGATCATGAAACCAGGCGCCACGTGCCACATGCATCCGCCGCAAAATTTCGTCCAGCGCGCACGTGAGACACAGCATCACGCCGGAGGACGCCAAACGCTCGCGGTTGGTTGCGTCCAACATAGACGGCCCCGTCACCGCCAACACCGCGTAACGGTGCAGTGTCAAATCGTGGATCAGCTCCGCTTCCAGCGTGCGCAGCCGTGTTTCGCCGAACGTTTCGCGGATCTCTTCCGCCGACTGTCCTTCGCGCGCCAGAATCTCATTTTCCAGGTCGAAAAACTCCGCGTGCAAGCGCCGCGCCACTGCCCGCCCCACAGACGTTTTGCCCACGCCCATCGCGCCGGTTAGGATCAAATTTTGATACGGGGCGGCGTCGAAAAGCGTCACGCGGCGCCTCCGTGCCCGTTACGTCCATTGTGCCGCCACCCCGGGAACCACCCATCCAGCAACGCGGGCAGTTCATGCAACGTGTGGATCGTGCCGTCCGGCGTGATCTCGGGCGCGTCGCTTGCCCATTCGTCCACGACGCCCTCGTGCGCGCGCAGCACCGCAACCATGCCTGCTTGCTGTGCCCCTTTGATGTCCGCTTCGAGGTTGTCTCCCACAAAAACAACTTCGTGCGGGGCCACGCCCAGCAATTCCAACGCGCGTTGGAAAATGGCACGGTGTGGCTTCAGATAGCCCACTTCGGTCGCGGCTATGCGGCAACGCGGAAAATAGCCCAGCAAGTCAAAAGCGGCTAGCTCTTGGTCACGGTAACGCATAGGCGCAGAGGCATTGGTCACCAAACCCAATTCCACGCCTTGCGCAGCCAGTTGGGGCAACACTTCCAACGCATCGGGATAAGCACGCTCCCCTTGCATCGGCTGCCAGTCGAAAATACGCATGATCTCCGGCACGTCAACCTGCTCCGGCGACACGCCGATTGTAGTTAGCGTCTCGCGCAGCACATAGAGAAAATTGGGGGCGATCAACGTGCGCGTGCCAATGCGCCACGCCGTGCGCAACATGAACGAAAAAGAAACCTGCATGTCCTCCGCTGTAGCGTCATAGAGCGGGTGCATGTTCTCGTGCACAAAATCCCACACCGGATCGAAGCGTCGCCGCAAGAACGTATCCCACGATTCGGCCTCGCTCCAGTCAATCAGCGTGTGATCCAAGTCAAATAAAATCGCTTTGAGCATATACACTTCCTTCGTGTTGATGGCCCACAACTCTAGCATGGGCCGACGCGCCTCGCCAGCCCCGTATGCGGCGCGCGCGAGGTCAGCGCCCGCGTCAGCGTGGCGCTGGGCGACGTGCGCGCCGTCGGCGGGCGACGTCGGGGCGAGCGGCGCGGTAAGTGTGCCGCGAGCACCGGCGAGGTCGCCGAAAAGTTGTCCCCAAACGCGGACGCGCCTATAATCGGCGACCATGAGCACAAAACGCCCTTTCGTCTATTTGTTCCTTGCGTTCGGCGTGCTGTTGGCAATGCTGCCGGCCTGCGAGCCACTCGCCCCACCGGAGCAAGCGCCGCGTTACGTCGTCGTCACCGGCCAATCGCCCGCCGCACCCAGCACACCATTGGCAGCGGCCACCGCGCCAGCGGCAGCCAGCGCCGTGCCCAGCGCCGTCAGTGCCAGTGGGGGCGGCGTGGTCAACACGCCCATTCCCACCGCCACGCCCACACCCATCCCCACCGCGTTGCCCACCGCCACGCCTTTTGTGTGTCACGACGACGTGGGGCAAGTGTTTCGCGCTTCGTTCTATAGCAACGTGGTCGGTGCAGAAGTGCCCTACCAAATCTATTTGCCGCCGTGCTTTTACGACACGCTGCAACGCTATCCCTATGTGGTGCTGTTGCACGGCACGGGCTACGACGAAACGATGTGGATGGATTTAGGCGCGCCGGACGCCATGGATCGCGGGGTGAGCAAAGGCTCGCTGCCGCCTATGGTGCTGGTGATGCCGGACGGCGGCACATTGGCCGAGCTGAACGACCAGCCGGACGACGCCTCCTATGAGGCGGTCATCTTGGACGAACTGATCCCCGCTGTGGAACGCGATTTTTGCCTGTGGGGTAACCGCGACGGGCGTGCCATTGGGGGCATTTCGCGCGGGGGCTTTTGGGCGTTCAGCATCGCGCTGCGCCATCCCGATCTTTTCAGCGCGCTGGGCGGCCATAGCCCGCACTTCCAGCCGGACAACACCGGGCCGGAAACCAACCCGCTGGATTTGGCAGGAAGCGTAAACCTAGACAAGTTCCCGCTGCGCATCTACATTGACCACGCGGCCAACGACTACGTGGGCACGTTCGCCGCGCGCGTGGCGGAAATTTTGCGCGAGCGCGGCGTCCAATTGGAATACGTGATCAATCCCACCGGCGAACACGATCCGACATACTGGTCGGCGCACGTGGCGGACTATTTGGCGTTCTACGGGCAAGCCTGGCCGATGGACGTGGCGCAACTGCCCTCGTGCTTGGAACCCAACCCGCAATAGACGCTAGAACATGCGGCTAAAGAGCGCGGCCAGCGCCACGAAAAGCGCCAGCGCTCCCAACGCGCTGAGCACGATCACCGCCAGGCAGCCCCGCCGCCCTATCCGCGAGCGCAACACATAGCGCAGCACGGCCAAGAACAGTGATGAGCCGCTGCCCGCAAGCACGACGGCGATGTCGTCGGCTTGTCCGGCCACCGGCACCACGTCCGGCACGAAGTCCAACGGGGAAAGCACGTAGAGCGCAGTCAGCACGATAATCGCCACGATGCTGCCCGTGATGCCCATATCGAAGGCGTGCTGCGTGAGGCGGGTCAGCGGAGAAGCATCCGCAGCGCCAGCGGGGACGGCGCGCGGCGCGGCGTATTCCTCATACGCCGCCACGTCCTCACCGTATAGACTGTAGTCGTCCTCGAAAGGGTCATCGTGATAGCTCATCGCGCGGCCTCCCGCCATGCCTCACCGGCTCGTCACCCAAAGCCTAGCGAAAGCGCTGCGGTTTGGCAAACGCAAACGCGCGCAAAGCGTTGGGGGGGCTGGCGCAGTGGGGGCAGCGCTCAGAGGCATTAAGCTAAGAACAAAAAACGCATGGTAGACTTCACCTTTATCCATTGTCTCTAACGACAAGGAGAAGCTACCATGCGCCGAACAACTAAGGACCAGTATACCCGACAAAGCGCCATAATCCAGCAGCTTTTGCACGAGACAGCAGCAGAACAAGGGGCAGCGCCCCCACCAAAAACCCCCGCCCAAATCAACTTCGGGCGGGGGTGGAAAAACCGCAGAACGTTCTGCGCTTAGCGCAGCGACATGGCGAACCAATCCGCCGTGGTGGTGATCACGCTGTTGGCGAAAGTCTGGTCGTCGCTGAGCACCGCGTAAATGTGATCCGCGCCGGTGACCGCGTAAGCGGCGCGCAACTCGCCTTGTGCGTTGTCCAGGAACCAGCTTTGCCAGTCATAGGAGCCGTCTTCCGTGCCCGCCACGTTTAGCATGGCGCCCGTATACTTGGCGAACTCGGCTTCGGTGGCGTAAGCGTCCAGGCTCTCGAAGAAGCCCGCGCCCAACGTCACCTCGCGCCAGCCCAGGTCAATCGTGACTTGACCCTCGGCAGCGGCTTTGTCGAAGTTTTCTTGCCCCAGCTCCTCGACGAAAATATCGTGCAGTTCGCCGAAGGTAGACCAAAGCGCCATCGAGCGATACCAGTCCGGATGCTCACCGGCGGAAAAGACCGCAATCGAGCCGCCCAGGCTGAAGCCCAGCACACCCACGCGCTCGGCGTCTACGAAGTCCAAACCGGTGAGGTAAGCGTAAGCGGTGGCGGCGTCCTCCACCTGGCCGGTGACCGTGCTTTCCACCATCTCGCCCGCGCTTTCTCCCCAGCCGCGGAAGTCAAAGCGCAGCGAGGCGATGCCGCGCGCGCCAAGTTCGGCGGCCAGCCGCTTGTACATATCGCCGACCTCGTCCTTTTGGCTGGCGAACCCGTGCAACATCAGCACAGCAGGTACTGGCTCCTCGACGTTCGGCTGCACGACGATGCCACTCAGCCCGTTGTCCAGGGTCACGGTGTATTCTTCATACCCCGCACCGTCTTGTGCCAACGCCTGTCCGCCGCCTACACCCGCTAATAGTAAACTTAGAATCAACACGCTTAATGCAGTCCTTCGCAGTAATGTTTTCATTGTTCGTTCTTCCTCCTTAAACGCATACTGCAAAACACTACAGTCAGTATAGCACAGTTATTACTGTGAGGACGTATTGGCGGTGGTTTCCTCGATCAGAAATTGCGTTTGGGCCATCATTTGCCCGTTCAGGTAAAGTTCCACCGTCCAGTTGCCTGCCCGAAAAGTGGGGCCGTTTGGCACAACCGAGCAGTACGCGCAGATGTTTTCATAAGTTTGGGTGGGTGTCCAACAATTGGTGTCGTCGAAATACAGTTCCCCGTTGACGTACCACTTGGCGCTGATTTGCGCGCCTGCGGGCAGGTAATCAATGTGCGTGTTGACCAGCAACTCGCCGGCGGTGGGAGGGAACGTGGTGTTGATGTCCAGCGGACAGTCCAGATCGTCGCGTCCGGTGGCGACGACCGTGTCGGTGAAGTGTGTTTGTTGCGGCGCAGAGGCGTTCTGTGATGGTGCAGGGGAGGGTATTTGTCCGTCGGCAGAAACCGCCGGTGCCGGAGGTGTGGACGTGGTCGGCAATGCTGCGCCGCCGCCACCGGCCAGTTGCAGCACGGTCAGCGTGGCTTGCGCGGCCAGCAACTCCACAGCGGACGCGGTGAGCTGCACATTGGAGATCGCGCCCTGGGTGGCGGCTTGGGCCAGCGCGTCCATGGTGAGCACAGGCGTGCCGTACATTTGGATCGTGCCCTGGAGCTGGGCATTTTGCGTTTCCAGCGCGGCAATGTCGCTGCTGCCGGTCAGCGCGCCGCACGCGCTCAACAGTGCGAGCAATACAACAAGCGCTCCCCCCCCAAACAGACGCATGAGCATTCGCATCGCTTCCTCCTTTGCACGCGAGTGTGGCGGCGTATCTTTTTCTTGGTGTTCTAGTGTACCGAAAAACCTGCGCGTCTACCCGACGATTTGCCCGTGACGCGGCGTCGGCTGCAAACGCGCGTGGATCGGGCGCGCCGCCGTGCGCCATTCGGCGCACCACGCGCAGCTTTCGCTGCGCGTCGCCGCGCGGAGCGCGGGGCGGGCGGCGCGCCCACGCCGGCGAATGTTCGTGACTCTCAAGCGTGCGCAGCCCGCGCACGTGCGCGTCGTACCGCGCTTGCCATGCCACCCGAGCGCCCGTTGCGCACCGCGACCACTTCCGCCAAGATGCTCAGCGCGATCTCCTCGGCGGACTTGCCACCGATGTCCAGCCCGATCGGGGTATGGATGGGCGGCAGTTGCCCCAGGTCCAGATCGGAGGCGGCGGCGCGCGCCTCGCGCTCGGCCTGGCGCTCCGGCTTGCCGATGGCGCCCAGATACGCGAGCGGACGCCCCACCAGGGCGCGGAAAAGCGCGTCCTCGAAGCGCGGCTCGTGGTTCAGCGAAACGACATACGTGCGCGCGTCCGTGCCCACGCGCGCGATCATGTCCTCCGGCCATGCGGCGATCACGGCGTCGGCGTCCGGATGCTTTTCGCGCGTGGCGAAGGCGGCGCGCGCGTCGCTGACCACCGTGCGGAAGCCCAGTATTTTTGCCATTTTCACCAGCGGCACGGCCACCGCCTCCCCGCCGAAAATGAGCAGCGTGGGCGGCGGCAGGCGCGGCTCCAGGAGCGCGACGCGCCCGTCGGGATAGCGCACGCTGCGGGGGCGCTCGTCGGCGAAGGCGGCCAGCGCGTCGCGGCGCACATCCTCCGGCAGCGGGGCGGACGTGTCCCCCTCCGGCAAAACGCGCATGTGCAAGGGGCGCGGGTCGTCCGGCTGCGCCGGATCGCACAGCGTGACCAGCACAGAGCGGGGTGGCGCGTCCTCGCCGCGCAACAGCGCCAAGGTGGGCGCGTCCACGCGCTCCAAGAGCACCTCGATCTGTCCCTCGCAGTTCAGCCCGATCGCGATCAGCGGATTTTCCACGTGGCGATAGCGCACCATGCGCGCGCCGCTGCTTGCCAGCAAGGGCACGGCCTGGTGATAAACGTCCCCTTCCACGCAGCCGCTGCTGACCGCGCCCACGAAGCGGTCACCGCGCGTGATCGCCATGCGCGCGCCCAGCGGCTGGCTGGATGTGCCGCGTATGTGGACGATGGTCGCCAGCACGATCGGCTCACCCGCTGCCAACCACGCGGCGGCCTGTTCCAAAATCTGCTCTTGCATACGCTCCCGTCCGGTTACTGTGGCGGCAGGTTGAACTGCTGCCGTTCGGTGGCGGTCAGCGGGCGCACCAGGCAACACGCCCGCGCATAGGCGCTCAGCGTTTCGGCGGACTGCCACGCCCGCCAGACGATGGCCGTGCCGTCCGCGCTGCCCGTGACCACGCGCCCCCTGTGCGGCGCCCATGCCACCGCCAACACGCCGTCCGCGTGGCCGCGCAACGTCAAGAGCAGTTGGCCGCTTTCCGCGTCCCACACGTTGGCGCTGCGGTCTTCGCTGGCGGTGACGATGCGCGTGCCCGCCGGTGACCACGACGCCCGATAAACCCGGTCCGTGTGGCCGACCAGCGTCAGCCGCAAAGTGGGCGTGTCGCCTGCGTCCAAATCGCCCAGCGTCCACACCAATGCGATCCCGTCGTCGCCCGTGGTCACGATCTGCGCCCCGTCCGGTGACCAAACCGCCGAGCGCACCGCGCCCTCGTGCCCTTCCAGGCGTGCGAGCACCTCGCCGGTGGCCGCGTCCCAAACGATGGCTGCGCCGTCGTCCCCTGCCGTGACCAGGCGCGCTCCGTCCGGTGACCAGGCCACGCTGCGCGCCGCTTTTTTGTGTCCCGCCAGCGCGGTGAGATACTGCCCCGTTTCGGCATCCCAGATCAACACGCGCCCTTCGCCATCCACCGAGGCGATCTGTGCCCCGTCCGGTGACCAGGCCACGCCGTAGACCGCCGTGCGGTGCTCGCTGAAGCTCAGAAACGCCGTGCCGGTGGCTGCGTCCCAAATGTGCACGGTGCGGTCATTGCCTGCGGTGGCAACGTGCGTGCCGTCCGGCGACCAGGCCACCGCGTTGACCGCGCGACGTTGCCCGGGCAATGTCACCAGCAGCACGCCATTGCTCGCGTCCCAGACGTTGGCGCTGCCGTCGGCCCCGCCGGTGAGCACGCGCCCGCCGTCCGGCGCCCAAGCCACCGCGTTGACCGCGCGCGTGTGGCCGCGTAAGTTCAGCACTTGGTCGCCTGGGCGCGTGGCCCACAGCCGCAGATGGCGATCCTGGCCGACGGTGGCGACCTGTGCCCCGTCCGGCGACCAGGCGCCGCCGTTGACCGCGTCGCTGTGCCCCGCCAGCGTGTAGCGCAGATCGCCGCTGGCGGCGTCCCACACTTTGGCGCTGCGGTCGCGGCTGGTGGTGAGGATATAGGCGCCGTCCGGCGACCACGCTGCATCGGTCAGCGTGTTGATGTGTCCCAGCAGCGTGAAAAGCAACGTCGCTTGGGGAAGATTGGCGGGGTCGTCGGCGTGGGCGGTCACGTTGAGCGCGTCGCTCACGTCCCAAACTTTGGCCGTTTCGTCCGCGCTGGCCGTGACCACGCGCGTTCCGTCCGGTGACCAAGCCGCCGCCGTCAGGCTGTTTTCATGCGCTTGCCAACGCGCCAGTTCTGCGCCGGTGCTCGCGTCCCAGATATGCGCCACGCCGCCGCGATCCCCGCTCAGCAACCAACGTCCGTCCGGTGACCAGGCCACCGCATTGACGAAACCGGTGTGCTTTTCGAGCTTCAACAGCTCTGCACCGCTGCTCGCGTCCCAGATGCGGGCGGTGTCGTCCGCGCTGGCGCTGGCGACGCGCGCCCCGTCCGGTGACCAGGCCACCGCGTTGACCCAGTCCCGATGGCCGGTCAGCGTGAGTTGCAGCGCGCCGCTGGCCGCGTCCCAAACGCGCACGGTTTGGTCCCAACTGCCGGTGACAATGCGCGTCCCGTCCGGTGACCAGGCCGCGTCGGAAATTTCGTAAGTGTGGCCTATCAGTTCGAACAACGGCGCGTGCGTTTGGGCGTCCCAGACGGTGGCGTTGCTGGCGTCCCCGCTGGTGAGCAAACGCGCCCCGTCCGGCGACCACGTGACGCTGTTGGTCGCGGAGGCGTCCTCTGCGAAGATGGCGCGCGCGCGGCTCAGTTGCACGGCAGCGCCCAGCGCTTGTTCCGCTTGGAAGACGTAGGGGTAACGTTCCAGTGCCTCCAGCGCCAAAGCGACGCCGCGCTCGGGGTAGGGGCCGAAAAGCTCCAAGTGTGCTTGAGCCGAAATGCCGATGGCCTGGGCGCGGTTGCGCTCAAAGACGGCGGCAGTTTCGTTGTGCTCGGCGATACGGCGTTGATCCTCGGCACGGAAAAACAGCCCCAACGACGTGAGCGCCAAAGCTGCAATGATCAGCACCACCGCGCTGACAATGACGGTGCGCTGTTTGCGGCGGCGCGCGGCGCGGCGGCTGGCGGCGATGTACTCGCGTTGCAGGTCGGTGGGTGGGGTGTGTTGCTTGTGTTCGCCGGCGCGCAGCCACGTTTCGGAGGCGCGCAAGGTGTTGCCGCGCAAA
>CAZZNC010000036.1:0-11619 GCA_964655405.1 uncultured Anaerolineaceae bacterium
GCCGCCGTGCGCCGTTCGGCGCACCAAAGCGGCGGAAGCCGCTTTGCGCCGCGCGAAGCGCGGGGCGGGCGGCGCGCCCACGCCGACGCACGGTTCTCGGCAACGGACGGTCGCCGAGCGCCCAAGCCCCACGCCCTCACACCAAACCACACGCGCTCAAAACGCGAATCCCTCCACCCAATACGGCGCCACGCGCGTCTGCGGAGCGACAGCGCGCACGCCCGCCTGCAGCGTGCGCAACTGCTGTTGCACCTCCGCCGCGCTCAGCGGACGGATGCCCGCCGCTTCTGCCAGCGCCTCGTACTCGGTGTGCGGTGCGGGCACATACGTCGAAAGGTAAACTTGGTCGTGCGGCCCGAGCTGCATGGCGCGCACCGCCTCCACCGAGTGCGCCACATGCGCCTCCGCGTAGCGATCCCCGCCGATGCCCGCCATCAAAATCACGCCGACCGCTACACCGCCCGCCCGCAGCGCGTGCACGGCCCCCACCGCGTCTTGCACGCTGCCGGGCTTGTTCAAAAAGCGCAACAGCGCGTCGTCCCCCGTTTCCAGCCCGATATAGGCGCGCTGCAAGCCCAGCGCGTGCAGCTCGCGCCATTCCTCGGCGGATTTGTGCCCCACGTCGAACGCGCTCACGAACGAATAGACCGGTCTCGGCCCTTCCGGCAACCGGAAATATTCCTGCGCGATCTCGAAGATCTGCCGCAACCGCGCCATGCCCAGCACCAGCGCGTTGGCGTCTGCGAGGAAGATGCCGCGCCGCAACGCCAGCGCCTCGCCGAAAAAGTCCCGCACGCGCGCACAGTGCTCGCGGAACGCTTCCGCCGAGCGCACATGGAAGGCACGGTCACGGTATAGGCCGCAAAACGTGCACTTGTTCCACGTGCAGCCCTCGGTGGCTTGCAACACCAACGCCAGATACTGATCCGGTGGAAGGATGCTCACCGGCTTGTAAAGCGCGCGGAACGCTTGCCCATCGCGCGCCAAACGCTCCGGCCCGAAGTCCAGTGCGCGCTGCAAAACGTCCCCGAAGCGCGCGCGGTCGCTCGGCACCAGGCCCATGCGCGGCAATGCGTCCGCCAACGCTTGCATCTGCGCGAAAACGTGCCCCAGCAACCGATCCCGTTCTTCCGGCGACAGCGTGCGGCGGCGCGGACGCTCGCTCGGTTTGCGCCGTTCCACCAAGCGCCCGTCCAGCGCACGCTGATAGCTGCGTCCCTGATAGAAAAAGCCGATCAGTCGTCCGGCGCGGTCAAAGCTGTAACTTTCGCCGTAGCGCGGGGAAATGACGAAGGACGCAGGCTTGATGCCGGCGGTAATCGGCTCGTCGGTGTCCGGATGTGTGGCGTGAATGGGCATGGTGCGCGTTGTCCCTGCGGGTACTGGGGGCGCGGCGGACAGATGCGCAGGCCCCAAAATCGGATACACTATAGAGGAGATTATAACGGTTGCTGTGACAGGGCGGGGGCGGACGATGCCGAAATTCAACGAGAACGAATCCTTCGAGCTTTCGGACTACGATCCCGCATGGCCGCACATGTTCCAAGAGGAAGCCTCGCGCATCTCCGCAGCATTGGGCGACCGGATGGTCGAGATCGAACACGTCGGCAGCACATCAGTGCCCGGGCTGCGCGCCAAACCGATCATTGATATTTTGGTAGCCGTAGAAACTTTTGCCTCCCTGGACGAGTACCAACGCTTGCTTGCTCCCATCGGCTACACCCACCATCCACACATCAACGACGCCGAGCGTCTCTTTTTTTGGAAGGGCGTCCCGCGCACCCACCATCTGCACATCGTGGAGTATGCCACATGGGAACACCAACGCCATATCATCTTCCGCGACTACCTGCGCGCCCACCCCGAGATCGCACGCCTGTATACGCAGGTCAAAGAGCAACTGGCGCAAACTTTCCACCACGACCGCCCCGCTTACACGCGCGGCAAAACGGCTTTCATCAGCGCGATCATGGATCGTGCAATGGCCGAGATCGTCGACCCGTCGCTGCGTGAATTGATGGAAGCCATCGAGCAGCAACTCGGCGACGACGAAGCCGAAGCCTGATCCCTGCGCACGAGTGCGCGATGCCGTTTGTTCAATGCTCGCGCCCGTTCTACAATGGAAGGTGTGCCAAGTCCGTTGCACAACGTGCAGGAGGCCCCATGAAAGTCTATTCCCAACTGCGCTTATGGCTTCTCGTCGGGATCGCGCTTGTGGCGCTGAACGCTTGCGGCGGCGCGGAGGAAAACCCGCCACTGCCAACGCGCGTTGATGTGGACGCGCTCGCTGCGACATCGTCCGCGCTCGTGCCCACCATGCTGCCCAGCGCAACGCTGACCCTCGCGCCGAGCGACACACTGTCCCCCGCGCCACTCGCCAGCGACACCCCCGCGCCCAGCACAACGGCAACCCCGACGGTTCCACCGACCACACCCGCAGCCACCGCCGACCAGGGCGCTACTTCCGCTGCGCAAACCGCGACGGCACAAGCCGCCGTGCTGCCCTTCACGCAGACCGCCGAGGCCGTTTACGCGCGCACATTGACCGCCATCGCCTCAATCACGCCCTCCCCTACGCCTACCACCACGCCCACACCGCTCCCGGGCACACCGCGCCCCTATGAGGTCGTCTTCTACACCGACCGGCACGGCAACGACGATCTTTACTTGCTGGCGCTGGACGGGCGCGAATACCGTCTCACCGGCGACGCGGCCAACGAGCGCGAGCCTTCCTGTGCACCGGATGGCTCGGCGCTGGTCTACGCTTCGGACACGAGCGGCAGTTGGCAAATCTACCTGCTGCCCCTGGACGGAAGCGCGCCGCGCCAACTCACCAACTCCGAGGGCATGAACTTTGCGCCGGTCTTCAGTCCGGACGGCGCGCGCATCGCCTTCGTTTCCACGCGCACCGGCATCCCCACCGTCTGGCTGATGAACCACGACGGGAGCGACCAACACCAGCTCACCACCGACCTCGGGCGCGACACGTCGCCAAGCTGGGGGCCGGACGGCCAACAACTGCTCTTCGCCAGCGATCAATCCGGCGCGTGGGATTTGTACCTGACGATTGTGGAGGCGGGCGTCGAAGGCGAATTCCCGCTTATGCCGCCGGACTTCAACGCCGGCAACCAGCTTTGGCCGATCTTTGACCCCGCCGGCGAGCGCGTGGCCTATTCCACCTGGGCGGACGTGACCGACCCGCAAAGCGCGGACATCTATATGCTGGACTTCGAACAACCCCAGCCGGTTCCCGTGCGCGTGGGGGAAGGCGCGGACATCGCTTGGGGCTGGGGTGACAACACGCACATCCTAGCTTCGGTCGGTGGGCCGGACGACGTGCAGATCGCCGTGATCGACGTTGCCAGCGGCGAAACCGTGCGCCTGACACATGCCGGAGCGTTCAACGGCGGGGCGCGGCTGTGCGTGGTGCAGCCGGAAGCCTTGCCGCCCGAACCGACGCTCGCCCCCAGCGACACGCCCACCGCCACCCCCAGCGACACCCCCACCCCGCCCCCGACGGCCACGCCGACCGTCACGCCCACGCCGACCGTTTCCGCCTTTTCGCCGGAGATGCAACAGGCCGCCGGTCAAAAGCACGTCGTGCAGCCAGGGGAAACATTGTTGCGCATCAGCTACCGTTACGGCGTGCCCTGGCAAATGCTCGCCCAGCTCAACGGGCTGGCCGACCCCGACCAACTGACCGTCGGCGAGCAGCTCACCGTGCCCGTGACGCGCACCGGCACGCGCGTTTCCGGCTATGTGCATCCCGATCCAGCCGTGGCGTCGCGTAGGCGCACGCACAAAGTGATCATCGTAGACCTCAGCGAGCAGTTTTTGCGCGCCTATGAAGATGGGCATTTGGTGCGCAAGGTACACGTTTCCACCGGCCTGCCGGACACACCAACCGTGACAGGCGAATACCAAATCTACGTCAAGCGGCCCGCCCAAACCATGAGCGGGCCGAATTATTACCTACCCGATGTGCCCTGGGTGATGTATTTTTATCAGGGCTACGGGCTGCACGGCACGTATTGGCACGACAACTTCGGCCACCCGATGAGTCATGGCTGCGTCAATTTGCCCACCGACGAGGCCAAATGGCTTTATGAGTGGGCCGAAGTCGGCACGCCGGTGCATGTGCAACCTTGAGCGTGCGCACTTCGGCGTGACCAAAGCGCGCAGCTTGTGTTACAGCTACTGACCAACATCGTTTCAGGAGGTTAATTTTCTATGGGTGCATTGGATGGCAAAGTGGCGCTGGTTTTCGGCGTAGCAAACAAACGCTCGATTGCTTGGGGCGTGGTAGAAGCACTGCAACGGGCCGGCGCGACCGTCGGCATCAGTTACGCGGGGAAAGTGTTGGAAAAGCGCGTCTTCCCGCTGGCAGAAAAAGCGGGCATAGACTTTGTGGTAGAGTGCGACGTCACTTCCGACGAACAGATCGCGGGCGTTTTCGCCAAGGCCAAAGAGCGCTTCGGCAAGCTGGACGTGCTGGTGCATTCGGTCGCGTTTGCGCCGGGGGAAGACCTCGGCGGGCGCTTTCGGGACATCAGCCGCGACGGTTTCCGCTTAGCGCTGGATATTTCCGCCTACAGCTTGATCCCGATGGCGAAATACGCAGCGGAAATGATGCCGGAAGGCGGCAGCATCATGGCGATGAGCTACTACGCAGCGGAAAAGGTCATGCCGCGCTACAACGTGATGGCGATTGCCAAAGCCGCGTTGGAAAACATCGTGCGCAACCTGGCTGTTGACCTCGGCCCGCAGGGCGTGCGTGTCAACGCAATCAGCCCCGGCCCCATCCGCACATTGGCGGCAGCGGGTGTCCCCGGTGTGCGCGCCATGATCAAATACAGCAACCGCGTTTCGCCCATGCGCCGCCCCATCACGGCGGGGGACGTAGGCAATGTGGCGGCTTTCCTCGCCAGCGACGCCGCTGCATTGATCACCGGCGAAACGCTCTACGTAGACGGCGGCTATCACGTGCTGGGCATCACGCTCACCAACGAGGACTTGGACGCGCTCTAAACTGCGCCGCAATCCAAGCGCCGAAAAACAATCAGGGGGCGGCTTGAGCAGCGCCCCCTGGTGTGTTTTAGCATACGTGGATGGCTTGGGCTTCTTCCAGCCGCTTGAGCGGGGAAGGTCCGTGCGCACCGCGTTTGTGCGGCGGGCGGCTCAATGCCGTTACGCGCGCCTCGACATATTCGTAAGAGGTGCGCACCGCCTTCGATCCGCGCGGGCCGCCGCCGATCTCGCGGTTGGAAGGTGAGCGGCTTTCGCGTTCTACCAGCGTCACGACGATTTCCTGTTGCGGCAACACCCACAGCGTGTGATACTCGTGCCGAACGGCGTTGCGCCAATACTTCATTTCGGCTTGCGGGTCAAGCTGGCGTAATGCGTGTTGGGCTTCGCGCAAGCGCATCGCGCTGAGCCGTTTGGCGAGTTGTTCACGTGCAGCCTCGTCCATTTTTCCCTCCGCGTGCATGTTGTTGGTCTCAGCCGCGCTCATTGTAACACGCTTTTTCCCCTGTGCGAGCGCGCAATAGCCGCGCTACGCCCGCCAAATCTCTACATAATCGCATAATCGGAAATTTTGCATCTTCGCGCAATCTGGTACACTTGTAGCGGTCTGAAAACAGGCCGGAACACGGGTTCGTTCGAGAGGTAAGAGAGTTTTTTCAGGAGAGTACCCCATGAAACGTGCGTTGACTTTGCTTTTGGTAGTGGTATTGGCTTTGCCGGCCTTCGGCGTTGTCTTTGCGCAAGATGGCGGGGATGAGGACGAAGCTCCGGCGTTGATCCCGTGCGATCAATACGATTTGAGCGATCTGAAGATTGGTTTGGTCACCGACGTAGGTCAAATTGACGACAAGAGCTTCAACCAAAGCTCTTGGGAAGGTGTCTTGGCGGCGGAAGACTGCGGCGCGACTGTGGACTATATCGAAACCCAGAGCGCGACCGACTACGCCGACAACATCGCGGAATTTGCCGAAAACGACTACGACATCATTGTCACGGTCGGTTATGCGCTGGGCACGGCGACCGCCGAAGCTGCCGCGCAGTATCCGGACGTGCTTTTCGTTGGCGTGGATCAGTTCCAGCCCGAACCGGTTGACAACATGGTCGGCCTGATCTTCCACGAGGATCAATCTGGCTTCTTGGCTGGTGTGCTGGCAGGTCGCTTGACCGAGACCGGCACCATCGCCGCAGTGCTGGGCACGGACCAAGTGCCGCCGGTGGTGGCCTTCAAAGAAGGCTACGAAGCCGGTGCGCGCTATGTCAATCCGGACATCAACATCATTTCCACCTATCACCCCGGCGCCATTGACCAAGCCTTCGTTGACCCCGAATGGGGCGCGGCGACCGCCCGCCAAGCGCTCGACCAGAACGCGGACGTGGTCTTCGCAGCCGGCGGCAAGACCGGCAACGGCGGCTTGAGCGAAGTGGCGAACGCGGTCAGTGAAGACGGCCCGCCGCCCTTCTGCATCGGTGTGGACACCGACCAGTGGTACACCGTGCCGGAAGCGCACCCCTGCTTGATCTCCAGCGCGATGAAGCTGTTGGACAAGGGCGTCGCGGATATCGTCATGGCTTACGTGGACGAGGAACTCGAAGGCGGCAACTTCTTCGGTGACTCGGCGCTCGCTCCCTTCCACGACCTGGAAGATTACGTGCCCGAAGACGTGCAGACCGAGCTGGAAGAAGTGCGCGAAGGCCTGCTGAGCGGCGAGATCGAAACTGGCTACGGCGTCGAGTAATCGCGCGCCGTTCTCTCAAACTGTACCCTACCAGACCGGACCTCACCGTCCGGTCTTTTTTTGTGCTATGCTATACGTGAAGGTTTGCACAAACGGGAGGTGCAGACGTGGATACACGCAATTTGTTTTCCAAAGCCTATTTGGCGTGGTACGTTGTGGTGTCGGTGATCGTTGTCGTGGCGTTGGCGTGGGCTATGCAAGACGAAGCCTGGTGGAAGATCGTCATTGTGCTGGCGGCCTACGTCAGCTTGGTACGGGGAGCGGCGTGCTGGTTCTGCAAGCGCGCCCGTGAAGTGAACCGGCGCCGCGTGTCTTCCTAACGTGGCCGTATAGCAACCGTTGTTGCGGATTTCTCCAAGGCGGGAGGGCATGTGCTTTTGGCGTGCCCTCCCGCACCTCGTGCCGGTTAGGAAAGGAAGAATTCCGTGCCGCAAAAACGGCAAGTGGCGATGCCCTTGCCTTGCAACGTGATCTCCCCGCCGCAGTTCGGGCACTGCTTCAACTCGCGCAGCTTGGAAGCTTCTTGCGAGTAGATCACGCCTTTGTCCCAATTGATGTAGCCGCTGAAAACGCCCAACCCGACCAGCGCGTGAATCGTGTTTTTGATCTGGTCACGCGGCAACTGCATTTCCAGCGCCAAATCGTCCACACGCACCTGTCCGCGACTTTTCACGATGTTGAGCAGCTTGCGCTGGTGGGCGGCCTCTTGGTCGCGTTTGGCCTCGCTGCTGCCGGTGAGCAGCATATACAGCCCCCCACCCACCAGCGGCGCGACCACAACCAACAACGCCAGCCCCAACCCCAAGATGCGCGCCGGTTGGCTCAGTTCGGCGTTGGTGAAAAGCCACGCTGCCGCCGTCGCGCCGACGGCGATGCCCACCACCACCAAGATAATGCCCAATAAACGGCTTGTGTTCACAGCCTCTTCTCTCCTCTCGCTTTAGCCAAAACCTGCACTGCCGCCGCCCGAACCTCCGCCGGAGCCACCGCCACTGAAGCCCCCTCCGCCGCTGCTGGAGCTGCTGGGGCTGCTGGTCATAACATGGGAGGCGCTGTTGAGCAGATCCGTCAGCCCCTCGCTCATGGCGTTGAGTCCGTCGGTCAGCGAGCCGCTCATGCCTTCCAGTCCGCCGCTCATCGAAAAGCTGCCGTCCGAAGGCATTCCGCCGCCCAACTGCCCCAGCGCGCCGCCCAGGTGTCCACCAGGCCGCCCATATCCCGGGCGGTAGCCATTGCCCCAAGGCCCACCCATATAGGTGGGATAGTACCATGTGGGCATACTTTGCAACATGGGGGTCAGGCGCTTGACGAAATCTTTGTCCACACCGAAGGCGATGGCATAGGGCAAGTATTCCTCGAAGCGTTCGCGGGCGGTTTCGGTGTCGTAGCGCTTGAGATTTTCCAGGTAATGCTTGAAGGCCAACCACATGGCCGCTTGCTGCGAGCCTTTCATGGTTTTGGCGGGCATGAACCAACTGAAAGCCAGTGCCACCAAGCTCACCAGCGCCACAGCTCCGGGCAGCAACGGCAGCAAGGGAGTGATCAGGAGCAAGGTGGGCACGCTGACCGAAACAATAGTTCCTCCGATGCCGAGGATAAGCCCCACGATGCCGAACACCAGCCAGCGTCCGCGCGTCGTTTCCGGCGAAACGCGGAAATATCCGGCCTCGACCAATTCTCTGTACATCGCTTTGCGGATGCCCGGGATCTGACTATAGAACTTGTCGCGCAGATCCTTGAGCGACACTTCTTGACGTGCCCCAAAAACCCCGCTCAACAACAAATACTCATAGTGGCGCAGCTTGTCGGCGGGTTCGGTAGCGTTGTCGGCATCGGTGGCTTCTTCTTGGATGGAAGGCGCGCTCGGGGGTTGCAACTGCTCAGGGGTCGGCAGCTCTTCCACCAGGTCGGCGGTGGCAGGGATAGCCCCCAGCACTTGCGTAAGCGTGTTGAACCAAGCCGGTCTCGCTCCTCCCGACGCAAAACCCCATTTTTTTTCTGTGCGGTGGAAAACGAAATCGGACGATCCTACCAAGCCACCCAACATCTTGTGTCCGGTCTGCTCGAAAACGATATAGCCCCGCCGTGCCAAGTCCACCAGCGTTGCCATGATGTCCTGCATATCCACTTTTTCGTCCACCAGCGCGCCCACAATGCCCGGTGCCTCGTCGTCGGGCGGGCTGCTGATGTATTCCGGCACAGAAAGCGGCTCAGGATCGCGCCCGCGTCGCTGGTAGGTGAGCACGACGAACAACGCGCCGCCAATGGCTAGCAACGCCGCACACGCCAACGTCAACAGCGAAACCACCGGCTGCCATTTGTCTTTGTACGCTTGCTCGCGGTCGTAGGCAGCTTGCCAGCCAGCTTTGGGCATTTGCGGATCGTGGGGATACTTGACGCGCACTTCCACCTGACCGGCACGGCTGGGCCATTCCGGCGAGTTCCAGGTGATCACGTTGCCGTCGGTCTGCTGCTTCCATGTGTCGGGGTAGCTGGTGGCGGCAAGAGGTTCTTGGCCTTGCGGCAGCGTCAGCGTCACGCGCGACCAATGCACCGGAAAGCTCAAATCCGACGGCAGCGCCGCCCAGAAGAGTTCATCGCCTTCTTCGTAGGACCGCAGTGCACCGCGCACGGTGTAGACCAACGTTATATGCACGGTGCTGTTGTCGGTCAGGGGATCGCGGAAATAGTAGCGCAAACTGGTAGTGTTTTTGCTCGTCTGGGTGACGCAATACGTCCCCGGAAAATTCGAACATTCGGGTTCCAAGGGCGTATCGTCTTGGTAAACTTGCATGTTTTCGATGGCTTCCATGCGTTCCATGGGAATCGCGCGGAAACCGTAGCGGAACGGGCCGTGCTCGACCACCAATTGGTAGTCCTCGCTGACCCGAAAGCGGTTGCTCGCCGTGTCCATTTGGTCGAGCGACACGTCGAAGCGTTCCCAGTACAAATAGCGGTTGTCCTGGGCGGTGGCACTGTGGCCGTTGAGCAATGCTTGTAATCCGCCGCCGCCCACGCCCAGTACGATCAGGACAAGCAACGCGGCGTAGGTGCGGTTGCCTTTCCTCCATAGTGTTTTGAGAAGCGTCATGTACATTTCTCCTTGTGCGGCGTGTATTGGAATCAAGACGCCTTTTTCCATCCTAGCACAACCTCCGCGCGCTGCCCCCCCAAATGTGTAGGGGGGTGTGCTAGGGCATTCTCCCTGCGCGCCGCCAGCGCGTGGTGACTCGTTCCAGCGCGTCCACCACGCCATACAGCGCCAGCCCCAAAAGCGACATCGCCAAAATGCCCGCGTACATCTGCGGGAAGCGCAGCCGTTGCCAGCCCACTTGCATAATGTAGTAGCCTAGCCCCTCGCGCGTGGCGTACTGTTCCGCGATGAAGAGCACGGCCACCGCTGTCCCCACCGAAACCCGCAGCGCGGTCAGCACGGCGGGCAGCGAGGCGGGCAAATACACGTAGCGGAAGAGCGCGCGGCGTCCCGCGCCCAGCGAGCGCACCGAAAGGATCAGCTCCGGTCGCAAACTGGCGGCCTCGTCGCGCACCACTACCAGAATTTGGAAGAACAAAATCAGCGCGATCAAGAAGACCTTGGACGTTTCCCCGATGCCCAACACCACCAGGATCACCGGCAGAAAGACCACCTTGGGGATCGGGTGCACCAGGCCGATCAACGGGGAAAAGAGGCGGTTGAGCACGCGGATTTGTCCCAAGCCCATGCCGATCGGTGTGGCGACCAGCGCAGCGGCGGCAATGGCCTTCAGCACACGCAGCGCGCTCACCTGCGTGTGGTGCCACAGCGCGCCGTGCAGCATCTCGTCCACGAAAACCGGCCACACGTCCCAGGGATAGGGCATGATCTCGCGTTGAAGCGCGGCGGCCAACGCCGCCCAGCCCAGCACGAAAAGCACCAACGCCAGCGCCAAATTGACCGCGCGCGTTGCGGCGTGCCGCACATACGGGGAAAGTTCGTCTCGGCTCATGCTTTCAGCCCCAAGAGCGTGCGCAAATGGGTACATTGCTGCAAAAATGCTTCGCTGCTGCGGTAGTGCGGCGTGCCCGCCTGCGGATTTTCCACCACGACCGGCGCGCGGTTGGGCGGCTGGCCCAGCACCAGGATTTTGCGCCCCAGGATGGCCGCCTCTTCGATGGCGTGCGTGACGATGACGCTGGTCAGGTGCATTTCTGCGCGGAGCTGCCAGATCAGGTTTTGCAAGTCCTCGCGGGTGGGGGCATCCAGGCTGCTGAAAGGCTCGTCCATCAGCAGCAGATCGGGTTGCAGCGCGAGCGTGCGCGCGATGGCGGTGCGTTGGCGCTGCCCGCCGGAGATGGCGGCGGGGTATTGGTTGCGCTGCTCGTAGATGCCCAAGCGCCGCAGCCAGTCCGCCACCATGCGGCGCGCTTGCTGGCGGGAGGGCGGCGGTTGGGAGCGGGGCGCGTGTTTGCCGTCCGGCCCGTAAAATTGGCGCACGCGCAAGCCCAACGCCGCGTTGTCCCAAACGGTAGCCCAGGGCAGCAGCCCGTAGTCTTGCAGGATCAAGCCGGTTTCCGGTCTGGGGCGGCGCAGCATTTGCCCGCCCACGTGGATCGTGCCAGCGGTGGGGCGGCGCAAGCCCGCCAGCAGCATCAGCAAGGTGGACTTGCCGCAGCCGGACGGCCCGATGATGGACCAGGCTTCGCCGCGCGCTACGTGCCAGGAGAAGCCCTGGAAGATAGGAACGCCGCGCGCGCCGTAGCGAAAAGTGAGGTTTTCGACGGTAATCATGCCCAAAACATAGCGGAGCAGGGCGCGGACGTCAACCGCGCGCCACTCCGCGTGTGTGCGCAAAACGTGCGGGGCGACCTCGCGCAGCGC